>NZ_BMVN01000023.1:0-135167 GCF_014650735.1 Streptomyces canarius | reverse complement strand
TCGTCCAACCGCTTCCGTCCACGCAAGGACTCAGGCAACAGCGGACGGAGGAACTCCCACTCCCTGTCGGACAGTTCATGGCGACGTATCACCCGACCATGATCCACCACTCAAGATCAATTGAAGACACGACCTAGGGCCGCAGAGTGCTTGGTTCTGGAGGAACACATGGCAAGCATCCGTACCGCCCGCGTTCTCGCCGCCGTCTCCGCTCTCCCGCTCGCAGCCGCCCTCTTCGCCGGCGTCGCGACGGCGGACAACGGCGCCCTCGCGGACGACGGATCGAACTCGGGCGTGGCGGCCGTCCTCGGCAGCGGGGTCGGCGACGACAACAACGGCAACTCGTCCACCACGAACCAGAACGCGGTGGGCTCCGGCGCCTCGAACCAGAGCAACACCGCCCAGGTCGACGGTTCCGCGTTCACGGCGATCCGGCAGGGCAACGGGAACGTCGACGTCAACTTCACGCGGCTCTGGTGAGCCGGGGGCGAGGGTCCTCATGAGGAGGGCGCTCGCGGGGTGTGCCTCGGGGTCGCGACACGTCGGCGCGGCGGTGCTTCGGTACCGCCGCGCCGGCGTCTGCCCGGTCCGGTCCGGCCGCTGCCGGCCTTGACACCCCACACAATCTGACGGACAGTCAGAAACCGTCTGGTCGGATCAGGGGGTGCCGTGGGCGACGAGCGGGTGGACGACGAACTGGGCGCGCGGCTGAAGGCGTTCGAGGGCCGGCCGGCCGCCGTCGCCGGCGTGGGCAAGGACCCGGTGAACGCGCCGATGATCCGGCACTGGTGCGAGGCGCTGGGCGACACCAACCCCGCCTACACCGGCCCGGACGCCATCGCCCCGCCCACCATGCTCCAGGCCTGGACGATGGGCGGCCTCGGCGGACACCAGGGCCGCAGCGGCGCGTACGACGAACTCCTCGGCCTGCTGGACGCGGCGGGCTGCACCGCCGTGGTGGCCACCGACTGCGAGCAGGAGTACCTGCGGCCCCTGCGGCCGGGCGACGAGATCGCCTTCGACACGGTCATCGAGCACGTGTCCGCCCGCAAGACGACCAGACTGGGCACGGGCTACTTCGTCACCACCCGCATGGACGTCCGGGCGGACGGCGAACCGGCGGGCGTCCACCGCCTGCGCATCCTCAAGTACGCCCCCGCGCCCCGCGGGCCCCGGGCCCGCCGCCCCCGCCCGGTGATCAACCGGGACAACGCCGGCTTCTGGCAGGGCGTGGCCGAGCACCGGCTCCTCCTCCAGCGCTGCACGGGCTGCGGCACCCCGCGCCACCCCTGGCTGCCGGGCTGCAACGCCTGCGGAAGCCCGGACTGGGACACGGTGGAGGCGAGCGGCGAGGGCACGGTCCACTCGTACGTGGTGCAGCACCACCCGCCCTTCCCGGCCTTCGACCCCCCGTACACCGTCGGCCTGATCGAACTCGCCGAGGGCGTGCGGATGGTGAGCAACGTGGTCGGGGTGCCGTACGACGAGGTGCGGATCGGGCTGCCGGTACGGGTGGAGTTCCTGCGGTGCGACGAGGAGCTGACCCTGCCGGTGTTCCGGGTGGTGGACCGGTGAGGGCCGGCGAGCGGCTGCCGCCGCTGGAGATCCCGGTGACCCGCACCCTGATCGTGGCGGGCGCCCTCGCCTCCCGGGACTACCAGGACGTCCACCACGACCCGGAGCTGGCCCGGCAGAAGGGCGCCCCGGACGTCTTCATGAACATCCTGACGACGAACGGCCTGGTCGGCCGGTACGTCACCGACCACTTCGGCCCCACGGCGGTGCTCCGCGGGGTCGCCATCAGGCTGGGCGCGCCCAACCACCCGGGGGACACCATGGTGCTGACCGGCAGGGTCGAGGAGGTCGACGGCGACACGGCCGTCGTCCGGGTCGTCGGGGCCAACGGTCTCGGCGACCACGTGACGGGCACGGTGACGGTCACGGTCCCGGGGGCCGGATCATGAGCCTGCGCACCCGCGACACCCTCGGCGGACGCGCGGCGATCGCCGGCATCGGCGCCACCGAGTTCTCCAAGGACTCCGGCCGCAGCGAACTCCGGCTCGCGGTGGAGGCCGTACGGGCCGCGCTCGACGACGCCGGGCTCACCCCGGCCGACGTGGACGGGCTGGTGACGTTCACGATGGACACCAGCCCGGAGATCACCGTGGCCCAGGCCTGCGGGATGGGCGAGCTGTCCTTCTTCTCCCGGGTGCACTACGGCGGCGGGGCGGCCTGCGCCACCGTCCAGCAGGCGGCCCTCGCGGTGGCCGCGGGCGTGGCCGAGGTGGTGGTCTGCTACCGGGCCTTCAACGAGCGGTCGGGCCGCCGGTTCGGCACGGGGGTGCAGCACCGGGAGCCGTCGGCGGAGGGGGCGGCGCTCGGCTGGACGCTGCCGTTCGGGCTGCTCACCCCGGCGTCCTGGGTGGCGATGGCGGCCCGGCGCTATCTGCACGCCTACGGGCTGACACCGGAGGCGTTCGGACACGTGGCGGTGGTGGACCGCGCGTACGCGGCGACCAATCCGGCCGCCTGGTTCCACGGCCGCCCGATCACCCTCGCCGACCACGCCGCCTCCCGCTGGATCGCCGAGCCGCTGCGCCTGCTGGACTGCTGCCAGGAGACCGACGGCGGGCAGGCGGTCGTCGTCACCTCCGTGGAGCGGGCCCGGGACCTGCCGCGTCCGCCCGCAGTGATCGCCGCGGCGGCCCAGGGCGCGGGCCGGGCCCAGGAACAGATGACCAGCTTCTACCGGGACGACCTGACCGGCCTGCCGGAGGCGGGCGCGGTGGCCCGCCAGCTCTGGCGCACCGCGGGGCTCGGCCCGGACGGCATCGACGTGGGCATCCTGTACGACCACTTCACCCCGTTCGTGCTGATGCAGCTGGAGGAGTTCGGGTTCTGCGGCAGGGGGGAGGCGGCGGACTTCGTGGCGGAGCGGCGGCTGCCGCTGAACACCCATGGGGGCCAGCTCGGGGAGGCGTACCTGCACGGCATGAACGGGATAGCCGAGGCGGTCCGCCAACTGCGGGGCACGGCCGTGAACCAGGTCCCGGGGACGGTGTGCACCCTGGTGACGGCCGGTACCGGAGTGCCGACGTCGGGGCTGGTCCTGACGGCGGACGGCTGACCTCCTCAGGGTCGTACCCGCAGACGGGGCGCACCCGCACTCCACCTCCAGGAGGTGGAGGCAGCCCCACCCCTACAACCTGAGGGGGACCCGCCTTCGGGACCTGCGGCCGATCCGCGCCGGGAGCCGCGCTCCTAGCGTGGAGCCATGACCACACCCGTCTGCACCAGCGCCTCGGCCGCCGCCGCACCCGGGCGGCAGACTCCCGCCTACCCGTCGTTCGCGTCGTACGTGCGGGCCCGTCAGCCGGTCCTGCTGCGCACCGCGCGGTCGCTGACCGCGAACCCGAGCGATGCCGAGGACCTGTTGCAGACCGCGCTCGCCAAGACCTACGTGGCCTGGGAGCGGATCGAGGACCAGCGGGCGCTCGACGGCTATGTGCGCCGGGCGCTGCTCAACACCCGCACCTCGCAGTGGCGCAAGCGCAGAGTGGACGAGTTCTCCTGCGACGAGCTGCCCGAGCCGGAGCCCGTGCCCGGCGGCGACGACCCGGCCGAGCGGCAGGCGCTGCGCGACGCGATGTGGCGGGCGGTCCTGCGGCTGCCGGCCCGGCAGCGCGCGATGGTGGTCCTGCGGTACTACGAGGACCTCAGCGAGGCCCAGACCGCCGAGGTGCTCGGCGTGTCGGTGGGCACGGTGAAGTCGGCGGTGTCCCGCGCGCTGGGCAAGCTGCGCGAGGACCCCGAACTGGAGCTGGCGCGCTAGCCGGGATTTTCCCCCTCAGTGACACACCCCCTAGTGACATACCGCGTGGTATGTGCGCAGAATCAGCGCACCCCCCTACTACCGCGTAGGCAATGTCGCCCGGGAGGAACGCCGTGCTGGCCACCATGCAGGACGTACCGCTGCTGATCTCCAGGATCCTGACCCACGGGTCGACGGTCCACGGCTCGTCGCGGGTGACCACCTGGACCGGGGAACCCGAGCCCCACCGGCGCACCTTCGCCGAGGTCGGGGCCCGCGCGGCACAGCTGGCGCACGCCCTGCGGGACGAGCTGGGAGTGACCGGCGACGACCGGGTCGCCACGCTCATGTGGAACAACGCCGAGCACGTCGAGGCGTACTTCGCGATCCCGTCCATGGGCGCGGTGCTGCACACGCTCAACCTGCGCCTGCCCGCCGAACAGCTGGTGTGGATCGTCAACCACGCGGCCGACAAGGTCGTCCTCGTCAACGGCTCGCTGATCCCGCTGCTCGCTCCGCTGCTGCCCAAGCTGCCCACCGTCGAGCACATCGTCGTGTCCGGGCCCGGCGACCGCGCCCCGCTCCAGGGCGCCACCGCCCGGGTGCACGAGTACGAGGAACTGCTCGCCGGCCGGCCGGCCGGCTACGACTGGCCCGAGCTGGACGAACGCCGGGCCGCCGCCATGTGCTACACCTCCGGCACGACCGGCGACCCCAAGGGCGTCATCTACAGCCACCGTTCCATCTACCTGCACTCCATGCAGGTCAACATGACCCAGTCGATGGGCCTGACCGACCAGGACACCTCGCTCGTGGTCGTCCCGCAGTTCCACGTCAACGCCTGGGGCCTGCCGCACGCCACCTTCATGACCGGCGTCAACATGCTGATGCCGGACCGCTTCCTCCAGCCCGCCCCGCTCGCCGAGATGATCGAACACGAACGGCCCACCCACGCGGCGGCCGTCCCGACCATCTGGCAGGGCCTCCTCGGCGAGCTGCACGCCACACCCCGTGACGTCTCCTCCCTCACCCAGGTCACCATCGGCGGCTCGGCCTGCCCGCCCTCCCTGATGGCGGCCTTCGACGAGCTGGGCATGCGGGTCTGCCACGCCTGGGGCATGACGGAGACCTCCCCGCTCGGCACGGTCGCCCGCCCGCCCGCCCACGCGGCGGGCACCGAGGAGGAGTTCGCCTACCGCCTCACCCAGGGCCGCTTCCCGGCCGGCGTCAAGGCCCGCCTCACCGGCCCCGGCGGCGAACGCCTGCCCTGGGACGGCGCGTCGGCGGGCGAGCTGGAAGTGCGCGGCCCCTGGATCGCCGGCGCGTACTACAACGGCCCCGACGCCGAACCCCTGCGCCCCGCCGACAAGTTCAGCGAGGACGGCTGGCTGAAGACGGGGGACGTCGGCACCATCTCCCCCGACGGCTTCCTCACCCTCACCGACCGTGCCAAGGACGTCATCAAGTCCGGCGGCGAATGGATCTCCTCCGTCGAGCTGGAGAACGCGCTGATGTCCCACCCGGACGTCGCCGAGGCCGCCGTGGTCGCCGTACCGGACGAGAAGTGGGGCGAGCGCCCGCTGGCCACGGTCGTCCTGCGGCCGGGCGCGACCGCCGACTTCGAGACCCTGCGCGCCTTCCTCGTCGAGGAGGGCCACATCGCCAAGTGGCAGCTCCCCGAGCGCTGGACGGTCGTCGAGGCGGTACCGAAGACGAGCGTGGGCAAGTTCGACAAGAAGGTGCTGCGCCGGCGGTACGCGGACGGTGGGCTGGAGGTGACCACGCTCTGAGGCGCCGTGGACCGGTCGGGGCGTCAGAGCCGGCCGAGGCCTCTCAGACGCTCCCGTAGCCGGTGCTCCAGGTCCGCCCCACCCCCACCGCGAGCAGGTGCCGCGCGCCTCACCGCCTCCGCGCTGTCGTGGTCCAGCCCAGCACCAGCCACACCCCCGCCACCGCGCACACCCCGGTCCAGCCCCAGTGGCCGAAGGCCGGCCCCGCGACGGCGGAGGCGAGGGCGCCGCCGGCGAAGCCGGAGACCACGTAGGCCGTGTTCGCGGTGGCCGGCGTGGACGTCGTCGTCAGCGCCAGGGTCTGGTTGGCGACATGCGAGGCGACCAGGGCCGCGTGTATCACGATCGCGGCGGCGAACAGCGCCGCCAGCACATGCCCGCCGAACCAGAACAGCGGTACGGCGACGGCGGCCAGCACATACGCGGTCCCCACGACCCGCGCCGCGCCGAACCGGTCCACCAGGCCCCCCGCCAGCGGCGCCACCGCGCTGGCGGTCAGGCCGAAGAGGCCGAAGAGCCCGGCGGTCGCGGTGGACAGGCCGTAGCCGTGGCCGGTCAGCAGCAGCGCGAGAGAGGTCCACAGGGCGCTCCACGCACCGAACATCCCCGCCTGCCGCAGGCACGCCCGCCACAGGTCGGGCGAGCGGCGCAGCAGCCCCGGCAGCTCCGCGATCCCGGAGAACAGCCCGCCCGTACGCACCCGCCGCTCGGCCGGCAGGGCCAGGGCGGTGGCCAGCCCCAGGGCGAGCGTCAGCACGGCGGACCCGCCGAACACCCAGCGCCAGCCGAGGGCCTGTCCGGCCAGACCACCGACGACGCGGGCGGCAACTATGCCCGTGAACAGCCCGGCGATCACGGCCGCGACATGCTGGGCGCGCCGGTCCTCCGGGGCGCGCGCGGCGACGAGCGGGACGAGCAACTGCGGTACGACGGTCGCCGCGGCGGCGACGAACACGGCGGCGGCGAGGGCCGCGGTGCCCGGGGCCACGGCCGCGACGAGCAGCGCGACGGTGGTGGCCACGGAAAGCCAGGCGACGAGCCGGCGCCGGTTGACCCGGTCGCCGAGCGGGGCGAAGAAGAGCAGGCCGGCCGCGTAGCCGAGCTGGGCGACCGAGGCGATCCAGGCCACGGCCGAGGGGGTCGTGCCGAAGTCGTGGGCGATCAGCGGCAGCAGCGGAGCCGCGAGGTAGATGTTGGCGGCCGTGACGGCGGTGCAGACGGCGATCAGCAGGAGGAAGAGGGAGCCGGAGGCGGACCGCTCGCGGGCGGGGGCCCGGAGTCCGGGCGCCTGGCGGGTGGTGATGGCTGACGGCATGGGCGGGAGCTGCTCCTTAGTCGGTAACCAACTCGTTGGTTACTACGCTCCAACAGCCCGCACCGCCGCCGGCATTCCCCGCCAACCAACTCGTTGGCCACCGCCTCGCCCGGCCTACCCTGTCCTCATGGCATCAGTGAGGGACCCCGAGGCCACCAAGGCCCGGATCTTCGAGGCGGCGGCCGCCGAGTTCGCCCGGCACGGCATCGCGGGCGCCCGCATCGACCGCATCGCTGCCGAGGCCAAGGCGAACAAGCAACTCATCTACGCGTACTTCGGCAACAAGGCGGAGCTGTTCAGCAAGGTCCTCGGCACCCGCTTGACCGACCTGGCGGCGGCCGTACCCGTCGACCCGGACGACATGGACGGCTGGGTCGACCGCCTCCTCGACTACCACGACGCCCACCCGGAACTGGTGCGCCTGCTCTTCTGGGAGGGCATGGAGTACGGCAGCGCCGAACTGCCTGACGAGGCGGCCCGCCAGGACCACTACGCCAGGAAGATCGCCGCGATCGAGGACGGCCAGGCCCGGGGCGTCATCACGGACGCCATCCCGGCCGGCCACCTGCTGATCCTGCTCACCGCGCTGACCAACTGGATGACCGTGGTCCCGCAGACGCGACGCATCCTCGCCGGCACGGAGGACACCGACCACGACCGCCTGCGGGCCTCCATCAAGGAGGCGGCCCGCAGGCTGATCGCCTGTTAGACCGCTACCGCCGACCGGTCAGTTCGTGCCGATCCGGGCCAGCAGGTCCACGATCCGCGACTGCACCTCGCCGCTGGTCGACCGCTCGGCGAGGAACAGCACGGTCTCGCCGGAGGCCAGCCGGGGCAGGTCGGCCGGGTCGACGGCGGCGGTGTAGACGACCAGCGGGGTGCGGTTGAGCTGCCCGTTCGCCCGCAGCCAGTCCACGATCCCGGCCCGCCGGCGGTGCACCTGCATCAGGTCCATCACCACCAGGTTCGGCCGGAACTGCCCCGCCAGCGTCACCGCGTCGTTGTCGTTCGCGGCCCGCGCCACCTGCATCCCGCGCCGCTCCAGCGTCGCGGTCAGCGCCAGCGCGATCTCCGCGTGCTCCTCGATGAGCAGTACCCGCGGCGGATGCTGCTCGCTGTCCCGGGGAGCCAGCGCCTTCAGCAGGACGGCGGGGTCGGCGCCGTACGCCGCCTCGCGCGTCGCCTGCCCGAGCCCGGCCGTGACCAGCACCGGGACCTCGGCGGCCACGGCGGCCTGCCGCAGCGACTGCAACGCCGTCCGCGTGATCGGCCCGGTCAGCGGGTCCACGAACAGCGCGGCGGGGAAGGCCGCGATCTGGGCGTCGACCTCCTCGCGCGAGTGCACGATCACCGGCCGGTAGCCACGGTCGCTCAGCGCCTGCTGGGTCGTCACGTCCGGCGCGGGCCACACCAGCAGCCGGCGCGGGTTGTCCAGCGGCTCCGGGGGCAGCTCGTCGTCCAGCGGCTGCGGACGCGGGGTGTCCGCCACCTCCACGGCCCCACCGGGACCGTCCAGCGGCTCCGGCCCCTCGGCGGCATCCGGCTCCGGGGCGCCTATGGCGTACGACCGCCCGCCCCCCTCGGTGCCCTGCGCCGGCCGCGCCTGCCCACCGAGCGAGGACTGCGGCACGGGTGCCGGGGCGGTGGGCGAGGGGTGCGGCAGGGACGGCTGCCCGGCGAGCGGGTTCTGGTCGCCGGGTGACGGCTGCCCGGTCGGCGTGGGGTGCGCGGACGCGGGTTCGGCCGACGGGTGCGGCCGGGCCGCCTGGTCCGGCTGCGACTCCTGGCCGGCGGGACCCGGGTCGGGGCGCGTGCCCAGCTTGCGCCGCCGGCCCGAACCGCCCGGCGCGTGCGGCGGCGGGGTCGCCGTCGGCTGCTGCACCTGAGCGGCCTGCCGCGCGAACGGCACGCCCTGCCCGAGCGTACGGACGCTGATCGCCCGTCCCTGCGTCGAGTCCGGGTCGACGGGGGTGCCGGGGGCGGCTTCGGCGGGCAGCGGCAGCGCGACCCGCTGCGGCCGGCCACCGGCAGGGGCGCCGGGGGCGGGGATCCCGGTGCCGGAGGTGTCCCCGGTGCCGGGCCATTGCTGCGGGACGTCGGCCCCCGGGGTGCCCGGGGCCTTCGCACCGGAGGCGTCGCCGGAGCCGGGCCACTGTCGCGGGACGTCGGCGGCGGGGGCGCCCGGAACCGGTGTACGGGTCCCGGTGCCGGAGGTGTCGTCGGCTCCCGGCCACTGCTGCGGGACGCCGGGCGGCGCAGGGGCGGCCTGCGTCCCCGCGGGCACCTGGCCCGTGCCGGCCTCGGCGGGCAACGGC
Organism: Streptomyces canarius; assembly: GCF_014650735.1. Lineage (NCBI taxonomy): Bacteria > Bacillati > Actinomycetota > Actinomycetes > Kitasatosporales > Streptomycetaceae > Streptomyces > Streptomyces canarius. The sequence continues at coordinate 125,936 of NZ_BMVN01000023.1, read as the reverse complement.
AGCGCACCCGGGGACGCCACCGGAGTGGCGGCGGCCGGGGTGCCCGGCTGTGCGGGAGCGAGGTGGGGAGCCGTGCCCTGGCCCTGCGGGGCCTGGCCGGGCGTGCCCTGGGCCGGCATGCCGTGGGCGGGCGTGGCCGAGGCCGGTGCCGCCGGGGCGGGCGCGGGCTGACCAGGGGCGACGGGTGCGGGCGCGGGGTGGCCCGGCGTGCCGGGCGCGGTGGCACCGGGCTGGACGGGGTTGCCCGGCCCGGGGCCCGGGGGTACGGCCGACCCCTGCGCCGGGACACTGTGCGCCGGGGTCCCCTGACCGGGGCCCGGGGGTACGGCCGTCCCCTGCGGGACCTGACCGGAAGCGGCCGGCGCCGGAAGGGGCTGCGCCGGGGGCTGCCCGGTCGCGGGCGCCACCGTACGGGCTGCCTCGGCGGGCTGGGCCACGGCCCGGCGGCGTCGGCCGGTCGGGGCGCTGGTGGGATGCGGCTGCGGCGGGGTGTGGTCGTCGGCCTGGTCGAGCGGAACGGCGTCGTGCCGGCCGTCGTCACCCGGGAAGCCCTCGACGGACACCGGCATCCGGGCGGGAACCTGCACCTGACCGGGCAACGGCCCGGCACCGGCGACGCCGGGCCGACCACCGGTCGCGGGACCCGTACCGGGGACGGCCGGGGCAACGGCACCCGGGGCCACGGGCACGCCGACTCCGGGAGTCACGGGGCCACCGGCAGGAACCCCCGCACCGGGAGCCACAGGCCCACCGGCGGGGACACCGGCGTCCGGGCCGACAGGTGCACCGGCACCCGGGGCGACGGGAGCTCCGGGAGTCACTTGGCCCCCAGTCCCAGGAGCCACCGGAACCCCAGCACCGGGAGCCACCGGGACCCCAACACCGAGAGCCGCAGGGGCGCCCGCACCAGGAGCCGCCTGACCCCCTGCCCCGGGAGCCACCGGCACCCCGGCGCCCGGGACCGCAGCCGCGCCGCCACCCGGCGGTACCGGTACGGCCGCACCCGCGCCCGTACCGGTTCCCGTGGTGTCGGCCGCGCCGCCCTCCGGGCCCGGGGTGTCCGGGGACCGGTCCGCCTCGGCCGGCGGGAGGGCGAAGACCGTACGCGCGCCGCCCGCCTCCTGTGCCGCGGCCCGCTCCGCCGCCGCGGCCAACGCCCGTCGGCGCCGTCCCGTCGGCTGCGCGCCCTCGGCCGCATCCGCCTCGCCACCCTGCGCCGGTACCACGGTGCCGCCCTCGGGCGGCACCGCCCGCGCACCCGGCTCGCTGCCCGCCGCCGGAAGCGCCGGAGGCAGCGCGGCCTGCGGGGCGCCGGAGTCGTGGCGGGCGCGTCGGCCCGTCGGCACGGGCACGCCCTGCGGCGGCACGGTGCCGCCGAGTCCCGTACCCGAGGCGGCGGCCCCCGCGCGCTGCTCGGCCGAGGTCACCACGGACCCCTCGGACACGTCCTCGGCGGTGCCCTCACCGGCCTCGGCGTTGTCCGCGGGCCGACCGCGGCGGCGTCCGGTCCCGCCGGAGGCGTTCTCCGCGCCCTCGGCGGGGACCGCGGCACCCTCCTCGGCGGGCGCGGCGGCACGCCGCCGGCGCCGTCCGGTCGGCGCGGGCGCCTCCGTCTCACCGGCGTCACCCGCGCCGGTCACGTCACTGTCCAGGAAGGCGTCCGTGGAGGCCCGCCGGGCGCGCCGCCGGCCACCACCGGGGCCCTGCCCGGCCGCACCGGCGTCGTCCGCGCCGCCCTCACCGCCGTCCGGCACCCGCACCGCGACCGGCGCCGCGGCGGCACCGGCTGCCCCTGGCGCTCCTGCCGCGACCGCGCCCGCCCCGCCGCCGAGCGGTACTTCGAGCACGTACGCGCTGCCGCTCATGCCCGGCACCTCGTGCGTCTGGAGCACACCGCCGTGGGCCCGCACGATCCCGCGCACGATCGGCTCGTGCACCGGGTCTCCGCCGGCGTACGGGCCGCGCACCTCGATCCGCGCGACCGCGCCGCGCTGCGCGGCGGCCACGACGACGGTGTTGTCCAGGTAACCGCCCGCAGAGACGGGCGTGTTGCCGGTGGCGTCGACCCCGGCGACGTCCGCCACCAGGTGCGCGAGCGCGGTGGCGAGCCGCTGCGGGTCGACCTCGGCCTCGATGGGCGGCGCGTGGACGGCGAACTGCACCCGCCCCGGCCCGATCAGCTCGACGGCCCCGTCCACGCCGGCGGCGACGACGGCGTCCAGCATCACCTTCGTACGGGTGATGTTCTCGCTGCCCGCGTCCAGCCGCTGGTACCCGAGGACGTTGTCGATGAGGGTGGTGATGCGGGAGTAGCCGGCCGAGAGGTGGTGGAGCACCTGGTTGGCCTCGGGCCACAGTTGCCCGGCGTCGTCGGCGGCGAGCGCGGACAGTTCGCGGCGCAGCTCGTCCAGCGGCCCGCGCAGCGACTGCCCGAGCAGCGTGAGCAGCTGTTCGTGCCGCCCGGCGAGGGCCTCGTACCGGTCCTTCTCCCGCTCGGCGAGCGCCGCGTACCGCTCCTCGCCGGCCGCCAGCTCCTCCGTGTGCTGCTCGCGCAGCTCCTCGATCTCGGTGACATGCCGCTGGCGCAGCGCGGTCAGGTCGGAGGCGTGTTCCTCGGAGAGCTGTTCCAGTTCCTCGGCGTGCGCCTTCTCCAGCGCGTCCTTCTCCTCCACCAGGGCGTCGTACGGCCGCCGGTCGGTGAAGGTCATCACGGCGCCGACGAGCTGGTCGCCGTCGCGCACCGGCGCGGTGGTCAGGTCGACCGGCACCTTCTTCTCGCCCTTGGACCACAGCACCTGCCCGCGCACCCGGTGCTTGCGCCCGGAGCGCAGGGTGTCGGCGAGCGGCGACTCGTCGTACGGGAAGGGCGAGCCGTCGGCACGGGAGTGCAGCACCAGCGTGTGCAGTTCCTTGCCGCCCAGCTCACCGGCCCGGTACCCCAGTATCTGGGCGGCGGCCGGGTTGACGAGCACGATCCGTCCGTCGGTGTCGGTACCCACGACACCTTCCGCCGCCGCCCGCAGGATCATCTCGGTCTGCCGCTGCGACCGGGCCAGCTCGGCCTCGGTGTCCACGGTCCCGGACAGGTCCCGGACCACGAGCATCAGCAGCTCGTCGCCGGTGTAGCCGTAACCGTCGTACGCCTGCTGCCCGTTCTCCAGATTCGCGCTGGTGACCTCGACCGGGAACTCGGTCCCGTCGGTCCGCCGCGCGACCATCCGGGTCGGTTTGGTCCGTCCCGTGGGATCCATGTGATCGGGCCGCCGCATGGAGCCCGGGATGAGCCGGGAGTCGAACTCGGGCAGCAGATCGAGCAGCCCGCGCCCCACGAGAGCCGTACCGGGCGTCTCGAAGGCCTCCAGAGCGATGGTGTTGGCGTTGACGACGGTTCCGTTGGCGTTGACCAGGACCAACGCGTCCGGCAGCGCGTCGAGTATGGCTGCGAGGCGAGCAGCGCCTCGGGATGGCCTGCTGCTCACGAGACGCCTTCCTCCCTGTTACCGCACCTTGCCGACCGCTCGGGCCATCTTGCCAACCGGCCCGCGACGTGTCACGCGAGGGAGTCTAAGGGCACGGGTCCCGCTCGCGGCGCCGGATGAGAGGGAGGTCCCACGAGGAAGTGACGGCGAACGCGTGACCGTATGCGCCGGATCCCCGAGTCCTCCCCGGGACCTTTACGGAACCAATGCGTCCGCCCACCGCTCGCTACGCCGGTCCGCCCATGCGCGGCAGCAGGGGCACCATCCGGTCCCACCGCCCGATCTCGCACCCGTCGCTGCGGTCGTACGAGGCGTCCACCGGGCGTCCGGCCCAGGTCCCGGTGACATGGGCGGTGGCCGGGCCGCCGTAGAGCATGGTGCAGGGGGTGCCGGCGGCGACCGGCGCGAAGGGGTCCTGCCCCCACCGCGTGTGCGCGTCGAGCACCCGGCAGGCCTCGTCGGCGTCCGGATGCCGGCCGGCACTGGGATGGCAGCGCACCTCGTACGTCCCGTCCCGCCCCGTCCCGGCGTGCCGGACGACGACGGTGAGGTGATCACCCTGGTCCTCCGGCCGGACGGGCGGCGGCGTGGCGCCGGCCGCGGCGGCGGGCACGGCGGTGAGGGGGACGAGGGAAGCGGCGACGGAGAGCGACGCGAGCAGAAGGCGCCGCCCGGCGCCCGGCAGCACAGAGTCCATGCCCCTTCCAACGCGCCCGTGCCCCGGACGTTGCGCCCCGCCGGGGGAGAAGCCCTTTGCCCTGCGGCCCAGGTGCCTAGTACCGTGGGGGGCGATTGGTGACGCGGTACTCGACTGTGTCATCATCTGCACGCACCACTCGCGCGCTCGCGTGAGCGGTTGTGCTGGAGGCGTCGCCTAGTCCGGTCTATGGCGCCGCACTGCTAATGCGGTTTGGGTCTTAAAGCCCATCGAGGGTTCAAATCCCTCCGCCTCCGCCCGATCCCGAAGCCCCGGTCCCCAGGACCGGGGCTTCGGCGTTCACCGGCCTTCGCCGCTTCCTCGCCCCAGGTCGACGTTTTCGCAGGTCACAAGGGGTGTGCGGATCGGATTTCACATGACGGCGGCAGTCATGTAATGTTCTTCCTGTCGCCGCGAGCGGGCCGAAAGGACCGGGAGCGGGGGCAAGACAAAAGAACAAGCACTCGTAGCTTAACGGATAGAGCATCTGACTACGGATCAGAAGGTTGCAGGTTCGAATCCTGCCGAGTGCACAACAGTTCAGAGGCCCTGTGGAGAGATCCACAGGGCCTCTGGCTTTTGCCTTGACGGCAGTGTTTGACGGCAACCGCCTCCGAGGGCGGGAGCGGGACCGATCAGACGGCCACGAGCACACCGGCCGGGCCGTCGTCATCGTCCGGCCCGTTGCCGTCACCCCTCAGTGCGTCGCCGACGCGGTCGAAGGCGGACCGCTGGGAGTCGAGCCGTACGAAGGTGTAGATGTCCATGGTCACGCGGATGGAGCTGTGTCCCAGGACTTCCATGATCATTCGAGCATCGGCGCCCTGTTCGTGGAGCAGGGACGCGCAGGTGTGGCGCAGGTCATGGAAGCGGACCTTACGGACTCCGGCGCGAGCGCACAGCGCCTCGAAGGACCGGTTCAGGTTCCGCGGCTCGATGGGGGTCCCGTTCTTCGTGGTGAAGACGAGGCCCTGCCCCGTCCCCTTCCAGTTGGCACCGGCCGCCTTCCGGTCGGCTACCTGCTGCGCGCGCTGGGCACGGAGCGCGGTCACGCACTCCGCCGGCAGAGCCACGCGGCGGGCCGAGCGCTGAGTCTTCGGTGCGACGATCAGCAGTTCGCCGCCGACTCGCTGTAGGGCCTGCCGGACGGTGAGGACACCTTCGTGAAGATCCACGTCCGACCAGCGCAGCCCCAGCAGCTCACCCCGACGCAGGCCGACACGGACCGCCAGCTCGTAGACGGCCCACAGCCGGTTGTCACGGGCCGCCGCCAGGAGCTGACGCCCTTCCTTGGCGGTGAGCGGTTCGATCTCGCGCTTCGTTCCCATGCTCAGCTGCACGTTCCGGGCGACGTTGCGCGGCAGCTCGTCTTCCCGTACGGCGTGCTGGAGAGCGGCCCGCAGGATCACGAGCAGGAAGCGCACGGTCCGATCAGAAGGGAGCTTCTTGCAGCACTTGCCGAGAGCGCAGCAGCGCCGCTTGTGCTCCGGCCGCTTTTTGTCCTTGCCCTGCGCGCAGCACTGGCAGGTGGCCGCCGTCTTGGTCAGGAAGGCCCGGATGTCGCGGGCGGTGAGCCGGGCCAGCTTCTTCCTGCCGAACTCGGACGTGACGTAGTTACGGACGAGCGATTCATAGTTGACGTACGTCGTCCTGCGCACCTTGCCCTGGGCGACGTACACCAGCCAGTACGTCAGGTACTCGCCGATGGTCATCTTGCTGGTGGCGACCGGCAACCCGCTGAGGGAATCAGCCTTGAGCTTGGTCAGCTTCTCGTGTGCCTCATCCCAGGTCTTGCCGTAGACGCTGCGCCGCTTGTACGTGCCGTCCGTCGTCAGAACGTAGGCACTGCCTTCCCAACGGCCGTCCTTCCGCTGGTAGATGGTGCCCTCATTGTTGGCGTTCTTCTTCGGCTTGGCCATCAGGCAGCTTCCTGTTCGGTGCGGAGGGATACGTAGGCGTCCAAGGCGGCTTCGCTGATGCGGCGGCAGCGGCCGATCTTGAAGGAGGCGAGTTCGCGGGAGCGGATCAGGTCGTGGACCTTCCAGCGGCTGATGCCGAGACGTTCCGCGACCTGGTCCACGGTGAGCACGGCCGTCGTCATGCGGGCACAAGTCCTTCCTGCTTGAGGCGTTGGGTGTGGGCGATGTCATGGCGGACCTGGGCAGCGAGGAGTTCTTCGCCGGGGCGGTAGCCGCTGCTGAGATAGGTCCAGGAGGAGGTAGTGACGAGGGTGGTCTCGTCGGTGGCGGGGAGGCCGGCGCGGGCGCGGGCGGCTTCTGCCTGGGCGATGCGCCAGGCGCGGCGTACGTCGCGGAGGGCGCCAAGGGTGGTGGAGTAGGCGCGGGACTTGCTGGAGAAGTGGCCGCGGAAGCCGAGCATGTGAGCCCACTTCCAGAGCTTGAGTTCGGCGAACTCCGGCAGGTGGCCGAGGTCCCAGGCGGTGCGGATCATCTGCCGTACGTGCTGCTGGACGGGCAGGGCCTTGATGGGTTCGGCTTGTCCGGTGCCATGGCAGTCAGCGCAGCGGTTTGGCAGGCGGGAGGGTCCGCGTACGTAGCCGCGCCCGGCGCACGGGCGGCACATCAACGTGCGGTCCACGGTCCCCGCACCTTCAGCGTTCTTCGTGGCGTACTTGGCGATGTAGCCGGCGACCTTGGCGTCTGTGTACTCGGCGACCCTGGCGTCGGTGAGTTCGCCGTCGCCCAGGGCGGTGATGGGGTCCACCTTGAACCGACGGCCCCAGGCGATGTCGCGCTCGCCGATGGCGTCGGACTCGACGATGAGCCGGGCGCGCTCGACGGCCAGGCCCACGGCGGTGCTCAGGGCGTCGAAGGTGGCCCAGGCCGGGGGCGGGGTGGTGTGGCCGTCGGGCCCGTCGAAGCGGATCACGGCGTGGAAGTGGACCAGGCCGCGCTTCTGGTACTCGGCGACCTTGGCGAAGGAGATGCGCAGGGCGGCGTTCAGCGCCTTCTGCGTCATGCCGAGGTGTTCGGCCAGGGCGCGGCGCAGGTAGGTGGTGAAGCGTGCCCAGAGCTGTCCGGCGTGGGCGTTCCAGAGCACGGCGCCTGCGTAGTCGTACGTGGCCGGGTTCAGTGGGGTGCCGAGTTCCGGGGCGTCTTCGGCGTGGGACTGGCCGCAGGCGCAGGCACGGGACTTGCCCGTGCCGTCGGTCTTGCGATTGTGGACGGGGCCGAAAGAGGGGGCGGTGAGGGTGACGAAGGCGCGGGGGTGGTCGCGGACGGTCTCGGCGACGTTCTTGCCGCCGGACAGTCCGGCCTTGATCAGGTGGTAGGTGTCGGCGGCGTACACCCGTGAGCAGGCGGGGCAGCGGGAGGCACGGCGGTTGCCGCAGGTGGTCAGCAGCCGTCCGGAGGGTTCGTCCTCGGAGTGATAGGAGCGGACCACCTCCTTGGTGGCCGGGTCGGTTGTGACCGTCCAGCCGTGGAGGTTGATGGGACGGGTGCAGCCGCGCAGGTTGCGGACCTGTTCGGTGACGCGGTCGAAGTCGTGGGTGTTGGCCAGTTCGATCAGGTCCCGCAGGCCGGGGCTGACGACGTGCCGCAGGTCGAGGGGGCGGCGCATGAGTGGCGGGGTCTCCTCTCTGGCGCGAGGGTGGTGCCTGCGGGCAGCAGCGAACAGTGCGCTCGGGCTGCTGCCCGCCGGCATGACGAAGTGGGCCCAGGGACGGGCGAGGGCGGGAGATGCCGGGGTGCCGGCGGGGAGAGCGCGGCCCTACAGGGCGGCGTGGAGGGCGGTGGCCATGGGCAGGCCGATGCCGAGTCGCCTCTTGAGCTGGGCCGCCGTGATGGGTTCGCCGTGCTCGGCATGGTGGGACGCGGCGATGGAGCGTGCCTCGGCGAGCAGCGGCTCAGGCACCTTGACCGCAGGCGCAGGCGCGAAGAGTGCCGGGGTGCTGGGCATGGCGACCGGAGCCGGTTCCGGCGTGACGGACGGTGCAGGCGTCAGGGCGGTTTCCGGTTCGGGGGAGGCCGGGGCGTGCTCTCGGGCGGGTTCCGTCTCGGCAGCCGGGGCCAGGGCGGCTGCATTGGTGGGGACCGCGTGGAAGGAGCGCAGGAGCTGCGGGCCGACCGCTCCCCAGCCGAGGAGCAGCACCGGGGCCACGGCGTCCACGGCGGCGCGGCCGTAGTGCTCGGCGACGATGGGTTCGGCGATGTTGAGGGCCAGGGTCAGCAGTCCGGAGACGTGCATGAGGCGGGTGGCCGCCTTCATCTGCTCGGGTGGGACGCCACGCAGGGAGAGGTAGCGGAGGGCGACCAGGAGGCCGACCACGGACAGGTCAACCATGGGGGCGATCAGGGGTGCGATGGGGGCGGGGACGCCGAGGCGCAGGGCCAGGGCCCAGACGTTGCCGAAGGAGAAGACGAACGCCAGGGCGGCGATGATGCCCATGACCACGGTCACGGTGCGCTGTGTGATCCGGTCCTCAGACATTGGGGGTTCACCTCCTTTCCGTTGCTCGCGGGGGCTCAGGCGTGTGAATGGTCAGGCCGCCACGGGCGCCATAAAGCCGTCGTCGTTCGGGTCCTCCTTGGTGAGGTTGACGGTTGGGAGCAGGTCGGCCGGGTCAGCGGTCAGGTGGTTTGTGGTCTGCGCGATCTCCTCCGCCCACGCGTCCGGCACGTAGGGCGTGCGGATGCGGGTGAAACCGGGCTGCGACTGGTGGTTCATCGAGGCGACGCCGACATAGGCCGGGTCCTGAAGGTTGATCGGGTTGGCATCCGGCCAGTCCCGGATGTCCTCCCCCAGGGCCGCCACGGCAGCTTCGGCGGTCTTCTGCGCGAAGCTCAGGCCCACGGGGCACACGTCGCGGATGAAGGTCGGGATAGCGTCGCCCGTGCTCTTCTGCGTAGCGAGGATGACGAGGATGCCCACCGAGCGGCCCTTCTTGACCAGGTCTTCCACGAGCCGGGCGTTCTCGGCAGCGAGGGCCGCGAGCTTCTTCGTCTTGGGGTCGCTGCCCTTGTGGTCGCGGAAGTAGGTGTGCGCCTCATCCACGATCAGCACGACCAGCGGCCACTTCTCGGACGGGCCCACGTCCCACATGGACTTCACCCCGAGCACATCGAGGACCAGGGCGGAGCGCTTGCGCCGCAGGTCCACCAGCCTCTTGAACAGCTTGTTGGCCTCTTCGAGGTCATCGCCGACGAAGGCGAACATGCGCTTGACCCAGGCGTAGTAGTCACCCTCGTACGCGGCAGAGACCTTGCCGTCCGCGCAGGCGAACTGAACCCACGGCGCGGGCGCCCAGTCCGACAACAGCCGGTTGATCAGCGACGTCTTCCCCTTGCCGGGAAGGCCGGCCACGGTCACGCCAGGCACCTGCCGCAAGTCGACGGACACCGGCTGCGCGTACTCGTCCACACCCACCTCCCACCGGGCCACCTTTTCCGGCACGGTGCCCGTGGGAAGGTGCTCGGTGGGGAACTTCAGCGGATCGAGCCGCACCCCCCGGATGACAACCGATCCGGGCTCGTCCTGGGTGACCGCCACGCGTGTACACCGCCAGGCGTCCGCCAGATGCGGGGCCGCCTTCTGGTACTGCTCCAGGCCGACGCCGGGCAGGCAGCCCGCCCGCGCGATCACCCCGTACGCGTCATGCGTGACCTTCAGGGTGGGGACCAGGATGCGGGGCTTGAAGGGCTTGCCGTCCGTGTTCGCCAGCGAGGCCAGCGGGGTCGGCATCTTGTCCGTGGCGCACAGCTTCAGCATCTGTGCGAGCCGCTTCCAGGTCCGCCGCACCCGCACGGCCTGCCGGATGGACTGCCGGGTCATCGCATCGGCCCGCAGGTAGCGCACCACCCACCACACCGACCAGCCGACCAGCACGGCCAGCGCCACGCCGACGACCAGGAGGCCGTAGCCGAAGGCCCCTTCGGTCGGGTCGTTGTCCTTCATGTGTTGCTCTCCTGAGAGTCGTAGAGAAAGGCCGCAAGGGCCGTTTCGAGGGCCGCCCGATCTGGGGCGGCGAGCCGGGGGAAGCCGTAGCCGAGAAGCACGGCCGCCACCGAGTTGATGAGGGAGTCACTGAGCCGGGCATCCGGCCCGGCGTGAGGCAGTGGGTAGCTGCACTCGACGCCGGACTGGAACACGAGACAGCTCACGCCGCCTCAGCGGCCGAAGCCGGACCGCCGACCAGGTCCAGGCGCTCCGCGCGGTAGGCGATGCCGTCCGAGAGCGATCCGTTGAAGATCCGGGCCCACGGGGTGGCGAACAGCTCCACCGGCATGACCGGCACACCCGGCTTGAGGCCGTTGGGAAGACCGGTCTCCGGCACCGTGATCTTCATGGCCTCGGCGCGGTCGTCCTCCATGAAGAAGAGGGTGACAACGAACAGCTTCGCGCCGGTCTCACGGTCCACGGCGAACTGCGTCTTTTCGGCGTCCGCGTACTTCGGAACCGGCAGGTTGCCGACCATGAACGACGCGGACGGGAGCAGGCCAACACGGATACGAGGCATGGGTGTTACGTCCTCTCGGTAGGTGCTCCACCGGGTGGTGAAGCGAGATCAACTGTGCACTAGGGCCCAGAGGTGCGTCAACCGCTTAGCGCACATCGCACCTAGTTCAGAGCTAGCGCGTGTCTCAAGGTGTGCCAGGGACTTACTGCGGCAGGCGAGCTAAGCCCGCTACCCTCGGGTTATGAAGCTGCCCAAGGATTCCGACACTCCGCCGTACCGCCTGGTGGCAGAGGAGCTGCGGCGACAGATCCGCTCCGGCCGCCTCAAGCCAGGCGAGCGGGTCCCTTCGTCCCGCGACCTAGAGGCGACCTACGAGATCGCGAACATGACCGCGCGTTCCGCGCTGCGCATGCTGCGTGACGAAGGGCTGATCCACACGATGCCGGGTCGAGGCAACTTCGTCGCTGACCCCCTGCCCTCAGAGGCCGACCTGAAGGCCGGCGCTCCCGAGGCGGCGAACGGTGGGCGGATGCCCACGCCGGAATACGTCGAACTTTCCGAACGGCTGGATGCCATAAACGCGAGACTGGATAGTCTGTTGCAGGTCTTCCAGCAACTCGGCGGCGTCACTGACGCGAAGAAGGCGCCGAAGAAGTAGCGGAACCCCTCTCGGTGGCCCGACGCACCAGATCCTCCAGCCGCGCCACCTTCTCCTCCACCTCCTTGAGTCGCGCTGCTATACGTGCTGCCTCGTGCTTGTTCATGTCCACCCGTTCGCTGCTGTGCCGTTTTTGCTTCATACGTTCAGGCCAACCGCGGGGCTCGCCCGGCGGCTATCCGCAGCCGGATCGAAGCTTGCCTGTACCTCCCGGCAAGCCGTCATCGCGGCTGTTCAGCTAGGTCTACCTGCCAGACCGGACACCTACTAGCGGAGCGGTGCTGTGCTCCCACCGGGCGGGCAAGAACCTTCCTGCGTGTCCCGCCGGGCGGGCTCGTGCATGCGTGAGCTGACGCCGCTCATTCGTCCGATCGTCGGGCAGGGCATCAATAGTCCGGAGAATCGCCGGTTTGGGTAACCGGCACTTGCGTGTTAAGTTCCGCCGCTCGACCCGCCGAGGAACACCTATAGGCGTGTCGGAATTCGCATCGGTATGACAGCCGATCCTGCGATCCACCCCACTCCTCCATCTTCGACTCCGGGCAGGGTGGAGGCCCGCCCTCGTTTGCTACAGGTGCCGGATAGCCAGTCGGTGTGACAGTCGCCGGGTAAAAGTCAGCTCTGCCCACCCGCACACACGGCATCCTGTAATCCCCTGCCTGTGGATAGAGACCGCCGACCGCCAGAACAAATAGGAATCGATGCGGCCATAAGCGCCATAGAGGCGTCGATGCTGTGGAACGGGCGGGTAGGCGGGGACCGCGTGACCACACGCCCGGCCAGGGGCCCAGCGCAGCGGAGCTGTTCAGAGTTTCTTTACTGGATCAAGGCGGCCCGCCTGCGGCGGGCCGCGCGCGCTGGCGGCCCGTGGCCGCCGCCGCTCCCTGTCTCCGCCACCGCTCCGGCGGCCCCCCGCCGCTCAGCGCGCAGCACCGCCAAGACTGTCGACCAGGCCAGGGGAAAACCCGACCTCCCCGAGCACCAGGACCAGGCCGGCGCCGACCATGCGTGACCCCCCTGCCCAACCGGCCACCGCTCCAAGCCGGATGGGCCGCAGAGCCGCATGCGGTGCCCATGCGTCATGCAGCGCTGACAACGCTCCGGCCGGAATGGGACCGAGGACCGTGACGCATTGAAGAAGCGTGGTCGAGGCCGGCGGGTGGTTGCTGGAAACACACGTGACGGGTGCTCGTTCGGCGCACCCGCCGTCGTGGCTGACTTTCGGTGGCTCAGGTCAGAACTCCTCTCCAACTCGACAACGAGGAACCGGGGTTCCAGCAGCACCCGCATACGAGCACGCCAACCGCCCCGGTACCATCGGCACCGGGGTCCTGACCAGGGATTCCGCGACCGGGCCACCCTGAATGCTGTCCAGGCGGAGGGGTGGTCCGGTCTTCTGCTTGTGGGTCTACGGCTCAGCTCAGGGCCTTACCGACCTCGTAGATCGTGGGCCTGTCCTCGGGCGCCGGACTGAGCATGGCGTCGATCAGTTCGCCCAGCTCGCCATGCACCTTCACAGGCCGGCGCTTGCCGCTCGCGACGGCTTGTCTCTGCTCGGGGCGCGGTGCGTCGTCCGGGTACTCGACGGCCCGCCAGCCCGTGGCGGAAATGAGCAGGGACGCGCCGAGCGCATAGATGTCCGCTTCCTGCGTAGGCTGCGCCTCTCCGGTCGCAAGCACGCTGCGCGCGATCTCCGGCGCCTCGTAGTGGACGAGGCAGCCGCGGAACGGGAAGTCGTACCCCTCGGGGACGCGTCCGCCACGCGCCAAGGCCAGGTCGATGAGGTGCGTGCGATCCGGGCCGATGATGAAGTGTGCAGGCTGCACGTCGCCGTGGGCCCAGCCTCTGCCGTGTAGCTCGGCCAGCGCCTCTACGCAGCCGAGGGCCGCGCTGGTATGAGGTTCCGTACGAGAGTCCGGCTCACGACAGGGCCTCCACAGCTCGTACAGGTCGGGCCCTTCGTGCCACGGCTGGAAGTTCCAGGTGCCCAGCTCCCATTCGCCGTACGCGAAGTCATCGAAGCCGAGTCGGTACAGCACGGCCCCTTCGCGGGCGGGGGCGAGTGCCGTCCAGGGCTGTGCGGGCCAGTCGGCCGTCGCCTCGATCGGGTAACCGACCTTCACGGCGTACTGCCCCCGATGGCTCTCGACCTCCCAGACCATCGAGCCCCGACGATTGACGACCAGGCGCTGAGCTCTGGGCATCAGTGCGTCGAGCACGACGATCGGCAGTTCAGGGGGTGTCCCGGACAACGTCTGTTCTCCTTCCGGGCGGCGCGGCCGACCCCACATCGAGGCCAGCCGCGCCGCTGGTGTCGGGTCGCTACGCCTGACCGTACGGACGGCCGCAGTCCGCGTCGCACTGCGCGAGGTTCGTGCCGTCCACGGTCCAGAGGTCGTCGAAGACCATGAACCCGGCCGCCTTCATCGCGTGTGCGGACGCGGCGACCTTCTTCGGGTCACGGGGCCCTCCGCCCGGCATGGGGTTGTGGTGGAGGAAGCGGCCCGCGTACCGGTCGCAGAGCGCGGCGTACTCCTTCGTGTGCAGGATGAGTGCGTGCAGACCGAGGTCCACGTCGTCGGACGGGACCATGGGGACGGTCGCGGTCGCGGCGGTGACCACGAAGGCCACCGCCTGGTCCGCGATCCGCTCGGCCCGTTCGCGGGACTGCCCGTCGTGGACGATCACGAAGTGGGTGAGGCTGTCGAACAGCTCCTCACCAGCCACCGCGCGACCGGTCTTCTGATCGTTGGCCGTTGCCGTCATGCGAATACTCCTTGAGTGTCGCTGTGTTCTGGCACTTGCGCCCGCATCGGTCGCCGAGGCACGGCTTATGGCGACCGGGGGATGGAAGGCCGACCCCGAACGGGGAAGGGGGAGCCAGGGAAGGTGGCACCCCGTTCGGGGCGGCCGGTCTACTGGCTGGTTGCGAGGGCCATGCCGATCACCAGGCCACACGATCCGCTGATCATGATGATGAACAGGACCCCGGCATACCGGCCGATGGCGCGCATCACAGGCCGTCCCGGCTGTTGCCGTTCTTGATGGCCAGGCGGGTGCTCAGTTCTTCCCGCGCGGTCGGGGCCACCACGTTGTCCGGCAAGGCATCCCACTCGACGCCGCCGCCGACGGGCCTTATCTGCACCCGGGCGCCGATCTCGCCCATGACGACGCCGATACGTCCACTGGCAGTGTCCTTCGCCAGTTCACCGATGCCTGGTCTGGTCTGCTGGTTGCTCGCCATGCGGACGAGCATCCTGCCGCTCATCAGGACGTCGGAACCTCCGACAAACCCCACTTCGGGACGTCCCGCGTCGGGTAGAACGTCCCTAGTGCCGTCCCCGGCTGTTAGGAGAGATTGGGATGCCGAACGAGAGGTTACGTGCTGCCATGGCGGCCGGCGGCTGGACGTACGCCGCCCTTGCGGACAAGGTCGAAGTCGACCCCAAGTCCGTAGAACGATGGGTCAATCTGGGGCGTACGCCGCGCCGGGCCACGGCCATGCTGGCAGCGGAAATACTAGGAGAAGACGTGCACGCTCTATGGCCCGCGCTCCGGCAGGCACGCCCTGCCCGCGCTGTCAGTCCGGAACTTGTGGCTCTCTACGACCAGCGGGCGGACATCCCCGTGTCCACCTTCGTGGACATGCTGACCCAGGCGCGCGAGCACATCGACGTGCTGGTGTACGCCGCCGTCTTCCTGCACGAGGCGTACCCGCGGCTCAATGACCTACTGCGAGAGCGAGCGGACGACGGGTGTGCGGTCCGTATAGCGATCGGCGACCCCGACAGCACGAATGTCCAACAGCGTGGCGCGGAGGAGCGGTTCGGCCACGGGATCGAGTCCCGCTGCCGACTCGCCCTCATGCACTACCGCCCCCTTGCTGGGGTACCTGGCATCGAGGTGCGCACCCATGCCACCACGCTCTACAACTCGATCTATCGTGCGGATGACCAGGCACTGGTGAATGCCCATGTCTGGGGCGTGAACGCCTACGGTGCTCCCGTGTGGCATCTCCGGCGCAGCGGAAAAGGCGGCATGTTCGACACCTACGCCAGCAGCTTCGACGCGGTGTGGGAAACCGCGACGCCGGTTCGAGAAGGGTGACCATGGCACGGACCGAGTACTACGACGACCCAGCGGCACCGGAGCCGAACAGCCTGGTGGTCGCAGCGTCCGCCGTGGTCACCGACGACGAAGGGCGCATTCTCCTTCAGCGTCGACGGGACAACGATCTCTGGGCGCTGCCAGGTGGCGGCATGGAGATGACCGACTCACTCCCGGGAACGGCCGTCCGCGAGGTGAAGGAAGAAACCGGTCTGGATGTAGAGATCACTGGGCTTGTGGGCACGTACACCGACCCTCGCCACGTCATCGCCTACTCGGACGGTGAGGTGCGCAGGCAGTTCAACGTCTGCTTCACCGCCCGCGTGGTCGGGGGCCGGCTCGCGATCTCGGACGAGTCAACGGAGCTGCGGTTCGTCCAGCCGGAGGAGATCGATCAGTTGCCGATGCACCACACGCAGCGGTTGCGGATCCGTCACTTCCTGGAGCACCGTGAGCGGCCCTATCTCGGTTGACCTCGAACAGTCTCAGGAGAAGACCTGGCTGAGCGCGCCGGCCAGGGTAGCCGCGAGCGTGAGTACGGTGGCGAATGTGGTGGCAGCCCTCATGACGGCCGTGGGGTAGGTGGCGCCGTCTAGGCGGGCGAGCTTGCCTGCACCGGCGGCGGCTAGCAGCGCGACGATGACCACAAACGCGATGGTGAGCAGAACAGTGGCGAGGCCGGACACGACAAGCTCCCTTACTTGACTGGCTATTGATGTGCCTGGACTGTCGCGGAACGGCTGTGTGGCGGGGTGCGGCTGGACAAAGATGAACACTGGCGAACACAACAGTCTGGGGGGCAAGTGCACGAACCTGAGCAGGAGCGGAACGCAGCGCTTGTTGAACTGCAGACGAGGTTGGCAGACGGGCTGGCTCGCACGCGGCTGAGCAAGACTCAGCTGGCCACCCAGGCGAGATTGAGTCGCACGACGGTGCAGATGGCTTTTCAACCCGATGCGATCGCCGCACCATCAGCACAGACGGTCGTGGCCTTGGCACGGGTGTTGCGACTGCCGGAGAAGGAGTTGTTGGACCTTCGAAGGGTTGCGACCGAGGGGCCCGGCCCAATCTGCGGTACGGATGAGGCCCCAGGCAAACCGATCAGCGACTGGGACCCTCATGATTTGGAGGTCCATCCTGCCGGGCCTGCTTTCACCGGGGGCCGTTCTAAGGGTCTGACGCACCTGTCCGGCTACGTCATGCGGGATCACGATCGGATTCTTGCGGAGGCGGTGCGAGATGCGGCTGGAGGCCGCAGCCGGATGGTTGTCCTGGTCGGGTCATCCTCGACAGGCAAGACGAGGGCTTGTTGGGAAGCTGTCCAGCCACTGGCGAGCAGGGGATGGCGGCTATGGCATCCCTTCGACCCGACCCGGAGCGAGGCCGCACTTGAGGGGCTGCAACGAGTGAGCCCCTGCACCGTGGTGTGGCTCAACGAGGCGCAGCATTACCTCGGCAATCCTGGTTTGGGTGAGCAGGTCGCAGCTGCCATCCATAGCCTGCTCACTGAACCGGCACGGGGGCCCATTCTCGTGTTGGGTACTCTTTGGCCTGACTTCGCCGACGAATACACCGATTTGACCGCGCCTGGTCAAAGGGACCGGTACAGCAGAGTGCGGGAGTTGCTGGCGGGGCGGACACTGACGGTTCCGGATTCTTTCGACGAGCCGGCGTTGCAAGCTGCGGCTTCTCTCGCAAAAAACGGTGATCAGCTGTTGGCTGATGCCCTGACCAGGGCTACTGCTGGGGGACGGGTAGCCCAGCATCTTGCCGGAGCCCCCGAACTGCTGCGGCGCTACGAACAGGGCACTCCGGCTGCCAAGGCCTTGCTGGAGGCGGCAATGGACGGGCGCCGCCTCGGCATTGGCTTGCATCTGCCCCAGAGCTTCCTCATCGATGCTGCTAGTGACTACCTGAGCGATGACGACTTTGATCACCTCATGGAAGACTGGGCGGAAGCATCCTTCGCTGATCTCGCCCGTCCAGTTCACGGCAAACAAGCACCTCTGCGCCGTACTGGTGCCCGCCCCGATCGGCGTCCTCCTGGCAGCCCTCCCGGCGCATCCCAAGGCTCGTCGATCGGTCCTATGTTTCGGCTTGCGGACTACCTTGAGCAGCATGGGCGCAAGGCGCGTCGAGCTAAATGCCCGCCCGACTCTTTTTGGCATGCGGCCTATACTCACTTGGCCCGCCCCGAAGACCTCAACGACCTGGCGGAATCTGCCCTAGATCGCCATCGGCTCCGATGGGCCTACCATCTGCATCAGCGGGCCGCTGACCTCGGCGATCCGAGCGCGTTGGTGTATATGGGCCGTATGCAGGAAAGCTTTGGTCGCGGCAAGGAAGCGGCAGCTCTGTTTCGGCAGGCCGCAGAATCAGGTGATAGTAATGCTTTGCTTGAGCTTGCCTTTGTGCATCAAAAGTGCGGAGCTAGACAGGAAGCTTATTCACTTTTCCGTCTGGCGGCCGAAGCTGGAAATAAGCGTGCGGTAATCCATCTAGTGTTCAATTTGGTGGACGATGGTGACTGGGAGGGGGCCGAAGCTGTGGCGTCGCCGGCCCTGGATCGTGGCTATCCTTTGGCGCTGTACCTCCTGGCGGAGCAGCGGGAGCGAGTTGGGGACTCCGTTGGAGCCGCATCGCTGTACCACCGGGCTGCTGAGGCTGGTGAATCCCGAGCTCTGGTGGACTTAGTCCGGTTGCGGCGACAGGCCGGCGACCGGGAGGGCGCCGAGGCCCTGGAAAAGCAAGTCGCAGCTGCTGGAAAGCCCCATGAGCTGTACTCACTGGCGGTGCTGCGGGATGCTGTCGGAGAGTCGGCTGCGGCCATGGCTCTGATCCGCCAAGCTGTGGGCGTCGGTGATTTTGCTGAGATATTTCCGCTCGTCGCTATGCGGTTGCAGGCCGGTGATCGAGAGGGCGCTGAAGAATTGGTCGCCATGGCTGCAGATGCTGGCGATGCAAGGGCACTGACGTACCTCGCTCAGCTGCGCGACGACAGTGGATCCTCGGCAGAGGCTGAAGAATTGGCCCGGAGAGCCGCAGACGATGGCGACACCGTTGCCTTGTGCTTCCTTGCGACACGTCGAGAGGAAGCGGGGGACTTCGAAGGGGCCGAGACTCTTTATCGTCAGGCGATCGAGGTCGGTGACGAGAGTGCCCTGGCTAAACTGGCTCGGCGGCGGGAGGAGGTCGGAGACCAGCAGGGGGCGGATGCCTACTATCGGCTAGCCGCTAACGCGGGCAAAGCTCAGCATTTGCAACTAGGTGCTCGATGGCCGCACGGGCTGGATGCAGACGGCGTGCCTACAGCACCCTGGCTGTAACTGCCTAGCTCTGCCCGATCCTGGATGAAGTAGATCTAGGAAGAGTGCTATTTGCAGTTCTCCTTGAACCACTCTTCCATTGCGACATTTATAACCTCACCCGTGTAGCAGTTTCGGGTAGAATCGTAGTTCAGCAGTTTCCGATTGTGGTCGTTGAGGTTGCTGTGGAAATTCGAGGATGTCACCAAAGGAGGGACTCCCGGACTGCTGTTTCCGTAATTTGCAAGTTTGGCTGCCTCGTTGACTACGTCTCCCATGTAAACCACGTCGTTGATACCGCTTCCGTTGTGCCCGGCCTTGATCATCAACGCACGCCCCCACGACATGCCGATACCCACCTTGATCGGTCTATTATACGACGCTTTCCTCATTTCGTAATTGAGGATCTTCGCCATGGAATTAGCCTTCGCTCCTAGCGAAAAGACGGCATCAATGTCGGGCTTTGTTGGTGTGTTAATAACTGCCCAGGTGGCGTCACCGGCGATGTTGATTTCGCGAGTGTTTGGGTCGCCGTTAAATATGGCGACCAACTCGGAGAGGTACGCCCTGTAGATCCGGGCGAGCCTGGGGCGCTTATAGTGTGCGGGAAGCTGAGATGACTCCCGGATGTCTACAAAGATGGCTGAGCAGTTGGCGTAAAACCCGTTCGAAAAAGTAAGTCTATCTCTGTCCGGTAGGGAGTTGAGTTCCTCGAATTGCTGCTGGTTTCCGTTGAGATAGTCTTTAATCCTCCGAGCGCTGTCGATGTGGTTATACGGCTTGTGATTGCTGTCCAAACTTAACTCCTGGCTAGTTAATTACACGCAGGCCGGCGGTGAGGGAGAGGGTGGCGAGAGCGGTGAGGAGGAAGCGAATTGCCCGACCGACCCACATGTACTTATTGTGCGCAACCTTTGCGTTGGCCCATCCCTGCCTGGCGATCTCCGTCACGAGGGCTTCAGCGTTTTGAGTTAGTTCGATCAAGCTGCTGGCATAGGTATCGCCAGCCGTGTGACCGCGGGCGATGTGATGGAAGTACAGCAGGCTTGTCGGTTCTTCCTTCATTTTCAGGCGAGGCCACAGGACCAAGCTGGCGCACAGACCAGCCCCCACCACTGAGAGCGCGCAGAGCATCGAAGACAAGATCAACCACGTAGAAGGATGTGCTACACCCTTCACGAGGTTGTAGAGCACCCCACCAGTGACACCTGTCGCGGCAAGGGTGGCGCCGGCCTTGGTCTCTGCGTGCTTGATCCAATCTATGACCAGGCCCAAAGCTTTCCAGGCGTGGTCGGCGTTCGGGGGGTGAACAGGTCTGGGAACCTGAGGCGTCTCCGTCACCTGACCATCATCCATCGCACCACTGACAATCCGGATGAGATGGGCGAAGTCTTCTGCGGTGCCAGCTAGTTGATCTAGTGAGAGTGACGGCAACGCTGACGGCAACGGCGGCAAACAGACGCGCAGGCTTGCGCACCCAGGCCATCAGAGTGGGGAGCCGCTGGTACGCCCCGTGTCCCGCTGCCCAATCCTACGGATCAGAAGGTTGCAGGTTCGAATCCTGCCGAGTGCACACAGACGAGAGGCCCCGGAGAGATCCGGGGCCTCTCGCGTCACCCCGCCGGGCCGAGTACCTCGTCGGCGCTGCGCGGTTCCGTGCGTGGTTGCTGGTTGAGTTTGTGGCGCGCCATGGAGGAGTGGCGGTAGACCTCTTTGCGGGCCCGCATGATGTTGCCCAGAGGGGCGTGCTCGGCGGTGACCCTCCAGGGTGTGAAGGACAGTGAGTCCATCCTCGCCAGGTTCTCCGGGCCGGAGATGTCCTGCTGGGGGAGCCGCAGCCTGGCCACGGTGACGAACGGCGACAGCCGCTCGGGCCACTCCACGGTGGTGTCCTCCACCGGCATGCGTTCCAGGTCGGTGCAGAGCTGGACCTGGATGTCGAAGACGTAGGGCCGCTCCTGCAACTCGGCCTGGAGGGCCGGCCGGAAGACCTCCTGTGCGGAGGACGGGTCGATGGTGCGCCGGACCACCGCGGCGGCACGGTCCGGGTCGGGGGTGATGCGCACCTTGGCGATGTAGTCGCCGTGCCGGACGGCGCCCATCGTCCAGTAGCTCGACAGGAGCAGGTTCGCCGGAGGGGTCTTCGACAGGCGGAAGAAGGCCAGGAACTCGTCCCATGCCCAGTCGTCCTGGCCCAGTGTTCCCATGCCGGTCACGAACTCGGTGAAGAAGCGATGCGCGCCGGGCCGGCCCTGGGAGAAGTAGGCCGGCGCGTTCAGGAACAGTTCCTGGATGAAGAGGTAGTGCTCGACCGTGTTGCAGAAGAAGATCGGTCCGTTGATGTTGGCGTAGTCGAAGGTGCCCGTGTCCGGTTCGTCTTCCAGCAGGGTCGGGCCGGGGATGTCGAACATCTTCAGTGCCAGTCCGGTGGCGGCGCCCAGTCGCGCGTCGGCTCCGGCGTGCGGTGAGCCGTTGGAGAAGCGGATGAGCGCATCGTGGGTTCCCGGCGTCGCGTAGATGCCCTGGGCGTACTCGGCGGGCAGCCCGTCCAGGATCTCCACTTCCCCGCGGACCAGTCCGTAGCCCTTGGCGTGGGCGTCGCGCAGGGCCTGTCCGGTGCCACCGGCCTCGACGGACTCGGCGATGTAGTTCTCGGTCTTCTCGATCACCGTCTGCACGTGCCGGTCGAAGTCAGGGTCCTGTGCCTCGACGTCAGGCGTGTAGGGGACGAACTGTGCTGCCATGACTTCGGCCTCTCCTCCGAGAGCGCGATCGGACCTCAGGGGTGGACTTCCTCTCGGTCCTCCAGTTCGGCGAGCCAGCGCAGGGCACGCAGACCCGGCACGAAGCAGTACTCGCCGCCGCGGGTGACCACGAAGCTGGGCAGGTTCCGCAGGCGGCGCCGGACCGGCTTGCCGGGAATGGTGACGCTGCCGGTTCCGTCGTGATGGCCGGCCACCGGGTCCTGCTCGCCCGGGTAGCCGATGAAGTTGCCGTCGTTGACCCATTCGGACTTGATGAACTCGAACTGTCGTTCGAGGTGGGCGCCGATGAAGACTCCCACCAGGCCCCGGTCGGCGCCGTCGTCCTCCAGTACGCCCTCGGGCAGCGGCGGACCGTAGGTGGTGCCGCGGCGGATGATCCGGTGCATCCGTGCGTCGCCGACGATGGTGGCGTCGCGGGGGTTGTTCCGGCGGATGTGCGCGCCGGCGGGGCATCGCAGGCCGCGATCGTCGTTCTCCCGGTACAGGAAGTCGTTGACGCGGTGCGGGTCCGCGGCCAGCTCCGGGTCGTCGTGCTCCGGCGCCAGCGCCAGCGGCGCGCCACTCGGCCAGCGTCCGACCATTTTCGCCGCCAGGAGTGCTTCCTCCTCGGCGCTGGAGCTGTTGGCGCGCAGGAACCGGCGCCAGGCCGCCACGTTGGTGTGGATCTTGCGGACGGCCACGTACGTTCCGTTGCGCCCCAGCACGTCGGGGCTGGGCATGGGCGGCAGATTGCCGGTCTCGTCGGGGTAGCCGAGGATGAACTCACCGGCCTTGATGGGGGCTTCCCGCGGATTGGAGCCGGGCAGTCCGACACCTTCGATGTTCGGATGGCTGATGCCGTCCCGGAAGCCGAAGGTGGTGCGTCCGGTCGGAAGCTGGTGGACGTCCTGCTCCCAGATCACCCGGACACCGGGGGTCTCCTGGCAAGCGACCTGGGCCCGTTCCAGTTCCCGGTCGAGTCGCGCCCCATCCGAGGCGAGGGCGCTCAGCGCGATGTGGACGTCGCCCGTCCCGAACGGTTCCTCCCAGTGGGCCGGGGCGTTCTCGCCCACATCACCGATCAACTCCGCCCGAGCGGCCATGCCCTCACGGAACGCCCGCGGAAAACTCTCCAGCGACTCCTGGGGCACCCCCAGGGCCCGCAGCCCCTGGTAGGTGAACGCCACGGCCACCCAGGCGTCCCGGCTCCGGTCCACGCTCGCGAGGCCACCTGACGTCAGCGGGAGCAACCGCCGCAGCAGGGCACGCCCGGCGTGGCGGTCGTCGACGCGCAGGAAGACGAACTTCCCCTCGTAGGGGACGGGACGCGGGCGCAGTGCCCCGCTCTGGACGTCCTCGATCTCGACGCGTACACCGGCCGCGCTGCCGCTGTCTGCCGTGCTCATGATCGTGTGCGCCTCCGCGTCGGTCGCTGTCCGGACATCCCCGCATAGGCTGGTGCGCGCCCGCCGACGCGCCGCACCGAAGTGGACTTCAGCTCTGCCGGGCGGCTGTGCCCGGGGGCTAGGCCGAGGCTTCTTCCAGCAGCTTCTGGAAGGCAGGCGTGTTCACCAGCTCCTCGTTGGCCGGGTTCTCCAGGGCCGCGCGGAACTCGGGGGTGTCCAGCACCTCTTCGAACGCCTCCTCCACGCGGTGGTCCTTGTAGATCTGCTGGACGGTCAGGTCGGGATAGGCGCTGACGAAGACACCCGCGGGCGCCTGGTGAGCGATGAACCAGTCCTTCGCCCCGGGATCCTTGACGCCGGGGAACCCCACGCTGTGCGAGAAGACCTTGTCGAAGCGCTCCCCGACCACCGTCTTGGCGAAGTCGTCGATGTACGCGTCCCACGAGCCGTCGAAGACGCTGGCGAA
The DNA here is from genome assembly GCF_014650735.1 of Streptomyces canarius. Taxonomy (NCBI): domain Bacteria; kingdom Bacillati; phylum Actinomycetota; class Actinomycetes; order Kitasatosporales; family Streptomycetaceae; genus Streptomyces; species Streptomyces canarius. Next base: position 102,656 of record NZ_BMVN01000023.1, on the reverse strand, counting down.
CATGAACCGGGTGTCGTTGTCGAAGATCACGTGCCGTGCGTCGTGCAGGGTGCCGATCTGGCGCACCGCCGCATGGACCCTCTCGTCATCCGCCGCGTCGGCCATGGTGGCGAGATCCTCGCGCAACGCGTCCGCATGGCCGGGCTTGATCTCGGTGAACACGGTGAACTCGCTGCACACCCCGTCCGACCTGCCCGGACGATCGGGGTGGGCCGACTGGTCCGCTCGTGCCGTTGCAGTCATCGTGAACTCTCCTGCCACGGATCGGTGTGAGGGTCGCCAAGCACCGAAGCCAGGGCGCCATCGCCCTCACCAGTCCATGCTCACCGCGGATGCACGGCCTCGCATCTTGGCCGCTGGGGACCGCGCCCCGGCGTCGAAGCCGCCGAGGACAGATCGAGCCCGGCGCAGGAAGATGGGACTGGGCCGTGCGTGCCGAGCACGGGGTCGTCACCTTCTCGGTCCGCCGTTCCCACGCGGCCGTGACGCCGCGGCGCGACCTCTCGCACGGGAATCCCTCCCGCCGGGCAGGCGGCCGGGGCACTCGCTTCCCCTCCCCCGCCGGACCATTGCCCAACGGGATCGCCACCCTGACCTCAGCTGGAGGCAGCCATGGGCGCAGTTCTCGGTGACGTGCTGGGTTTCGCGGCCGGCGTCGCGATCAGCCCGCTTCCGGTCATCGCCGTCATCCTCATCCTCGCCACGCCCCGAGGACGTCTCAACGGGATCCTCTTCACCGTCGGCTGGATCATCGGGCTCTCGGTGCTGGGCGCCGTGATGCTGGCGATCGCCTCCCCGGCGGGTGCCTCCGCGCACAAGCACCCGGCCACCTGGGTCGGGGCCCTCAAGCTCGCCCTCGGCCTGCTCCTCCTCTTCTTCGGCGCCCGGCAGTGGCGGCGGCGCCCGAAGGACCCCTCGCAGGCGAAGCTGCCGAAGTGGATGGGCGCGATCGACCGCCTCACGCCGGTCAAGGTCTTCGGACTCGGCACGGCCCTGGCCGCGCTCAACGCCAAGAACGCCCCGCTGACCATCGCCGCGGGCGCCGCCATCGGCTCGGCCGGCCTCCCGGTCGGGCAGCAGATCGCCTCACTGGCGATCTTCGTCGTGATCGCCACGCTCGGCCTGCTGGTCCCGCTCGGCGTTTTCCTGCTCGGAGGGGAGCGGGCCAGGACCACGCTCGGGAACTGGAAGGACTGGGCAGCTCAGCACAATGTCGCCGTGATGGCCGTCCTGTTCTTCGTCCTCGGGCTGAAGCTGCTCGGGGACGGCATCTCCGTCCTCACCTCCTGACGGGCCAGGTCCGCAGGTGACGGCGACTCCTACCAGGAGGCTGCCTTCGGCGTGCTCCGGGGTCAGCACTCCTCGGTCGGGTCGTCGCGGTTGAGCTTCTCCAGGTATTCGTGGGCCAGCGCCGTGGCGCGGGTGAACCAGTCGGTGATGATCGCCAGCTCCTTGGGGGAGTAGTCGGAGAAGAGGGCCGCAAGGCGCTTGTAGTGGCCCGCGTACACCGCCTCGACGCGGGTGACGGCGTCCGGTACGGCGGCCACGCGGACCCGGCGGCGGTCGGTGGGGTCGGGGCGGCGGGTGACGTAACCGGCGCGTTCGAGGCGGTTGAGGATGCCGGTCACCGCGCCCGTGGTGACGTGGGCGCGGGCCGCGAGGTCGCCCGCCGTCAGCAGCTCGTCGCCGGCCTCCAGGACGAAGGCGAAACAGGTCAGGTCGGTGACGTTCAGTCCCAGCCGCCGGGCCAGCTCCTGCTGTCCGATGAGGTGGGCGGCGATGAGGTGGTCCATCGCCGACAGCGCCTGGGCCGGAGTGGCGGGCGGGCGCGGCGTGCCGTGCATCTTTCGAAATCCCTTAGGTCGTGAGATATTCGGAATGTAAATTTCTTAGCCCGTGAGGGAACTGGGTCGTCCCCTGGAGGCGGTTCCATGAGTCTGTACGACGAGGGTCACACGATCGCCGGCTGGACCGGCGCCGCCATCGCGACCGCGGGAGGCGCCGTGGCGGGGCTCGGGGTCTGTACGGCCTCCCTCCCCGTGGTCGGCGCCGGGCTGGCCGTGGTGGCGGTGAGCGTCCTGGTGACCTGGGCCCTGCACCTGTCCGGCTGGGGCAAGCCGCCCGGGGTGCGGCCGCGCGAGCAATGGGGGATGCGGGTCCGGGACACGCAGGCGCGGGACGGGCACGCGGGGTGCGTCGGGTGCCGGCTGGCGGGGCGGGGGCGGAAGCGGTCGGCCGGGGCGCCGGCCTCGGTGTCCGGTGCGGTGCCGGCCTCGGCGCCGGGTGCGGTTCCTGCCGAATCGATCCCTCTGTCCCCTATCGAGTGAACGAGACTTCTTCGAACGGCAGTTGCCGATCGCCGACCCTAGCTTCCGGGGTGGAGGTGATGCTCGATGAACGAGCAGAACGACACCCCGTCGGAGCAGCCGACGGGAGCGAAGCGGGACGCGAAGCCTGGGTGAGTTTGCACAAGGCGTCGCTACAGCCGACACCTTGCGCAAACTCGCAGGTCACAGGCTTCAACGCTCGATGAAGATGGTGAACCTCAAGGGGCTCGTCCAGCTCGTCAACGCCTGCACCAAGCCCGAGTGCGGCCCCTTCAAGAGCTGGGTTTGCGAGGTCATCGAGACCTCCAGCGAGACGGTTCCTACTCGCTCGACCCCGCCCCCGTACAACCCTCCCCGGACGGCACCACCGCCTACCTCATGCCCCAGCAGGTCGCCGACGCGATCGTCCGGCTGGAGGAGCGGAACATCCGGGCGGACGAGGAGCTGGCGGTCGCGCGGATCGAACGGATCGAGCAGACGCGCCGGACCAACGAGCACCTGGGGCGCGTCACCGATCAGTTGAGCCGGACCAACGACCGCCTCGGCGCTCTCGCCGACCGTGTCGGTGGTGTGCATGACGTGCTCGGGCGGATCGCCGACTCGCTGGACGTCATCGCGGACCGGCTGCGGCCGGCCGGTCCCGTCCGCTCGGCCGTGACTCCTCGGCAGCTCCTCGCGACCTGGCGGGCGAAGAACCTCGTCGTGACCGAGGACGTGCACGCCGTGGCCGCCTACCTCGCCCCGGCGCTGGTGCGCGGGCCGGTGCACTGCCGGCTGGAGGAGGTCGCGGAGCGGACGGGGCTCACGCTCGACCGGGTCCACGACTGCGTGCGCATGCTGCTCAAGCGGGGGTGCATGCGGCAGGCGGGAGTGGGGGCCGGGGGGATGCCGGTGTACGTGCTGCCGTAGCCGAACAACGGAGGAAGGCCCGAAGCCGCAATACAAGGTTGCGGCTTCGGGCCTTCGCCCACCGTACCCCCACCCCTCGCCCTCGGGCAGTTGTCAGACCCACGTCCTACCCTCACGAGTGATGGCACAGGTCTGGAAGTGCACGGGACTGCGGTGGGCGGCAGGTGGTCCGGTGCTGGAGTGGGACGGTGGGCGGCGCAGTGCGCTGCCCCGGGGGAAGCGGGTCGCCTTCGCGGTGCCGGAGGGCGGAGGGCGTACGTGTGTGGGGGCGCGGGGGCATCTCTGTCCGGTGCGGGCCGCCGTGCCGGCGCGGAGTACGGGGGCCCGGTGCGAGGAGTGCGCGCGGCTGGACCGGGCGCACTCCGTGGCCGCCGACACGATCGCCGACGATCCACGGCCGTACCGGGTGTATCTGGCGTGGTTCGGGCCGGGGATGGTGAAGGTCGGCATCACCGCCGTCGAGCGGGGGCCGGCCCGGCTGCTGGAGCAGGGCGCGGTCTGCTTCAGCTGGCTCGGTACCGGTCCGCTGATGGCCGCCCGGCGCACCGAGGAGCTGCTGCGGGCCGCGTTGCGGGTGCCGGACCGGATTCCGTACGCCGAGAAGCGGGCGGTGCGGTCGGCGCTGCCGGGGACGGAGGCGGAGCGGGCCGCCGAGGTGCGGGAGCTGCACGCGCGGGCCGTCGCGCTCACCGGGTGGCCGGAGTCGCTGCGGCCCGATCCCTGCGAAGTGGTCGACCACGTCGGGGTTTTCGGGCTCGGTGGGGGGCCGGAGGCGTTCGGGGAGGTGGTCGGACTCGTTCCCGGCGGGAGTGTGAGCGGTGAGCTGGTCGCGGTCGCCGGGCCGGATCTCCATCTGGCGGTCGGCGGTCGCGGGGTCGTCGTGCTGGACACGCGGCTGATGACCGGCTGGGAGCTGGTGCCGTCGGAGCCGGTGGCGGCCGGATGCGCTTTCCCCGTGCGGGAGTTCAGGAGGGAACCGGACGGATTGTTCTGACCCGGGTCCTCCCTGAGAGGCGCCTGTGCGTTTCTCAGGGAAATCACAGACTCGTGAAAGCGTGTTCTCAGAGGGCACCGACAAGGTGTCCAGCATGACCACGACCTCGCCCCAGGGGCGCACCGAACTGCTGAGGCCGGACGGGAGCCCCGTCCGCGTGCTGGTGGTGGACGACGAGATGTCGATCACCGAACTGCTGAGCATGGCCCTTCGTTACGAGGGCTGGCAGATCAGGAGTGCGGGGAACGGACAGGGGGCCATCCAGACGGCCCGTGAGTTCCGGCCCGACGCCGTCGTGCTCGACATGATGCTGCCGGACATGGACGGGCTGAGCGTCCTCGGCCGGCTGCGGCGCGAGCTGCCCGATGTGCCGGTCCTCTTCCTCACCGCCAAGGACGCGGTGGAGGACCGTATCGCCGGGCTCACCGCCGGCGGGGACGACTACGTCACCAAGCCGTTCAGTCTCGAAGAGGTCGTCGCGCGGCTGCGCGGGCTGATCCGCCGGTCGGGGGCCGCCGACCGGCGCTCCGACTCCGTGCTCGTCGTGGGCGATCTGACCCTGGACGAGGACAGCCACGAGGTGTCGCGGGGCGGCGACAGCATCCATCTGACCGCCACCGAGTTCGAGCTGCTGCGCTTCCTCATGCGCAACCCCCGGCGAGTGCTGAGCAAGGCGCAGATCCTGGACCGCGTGTGGTCGTACGACTTCGGCGGGCAGGCCAATGTGGTCGAGCTGTACATCTCCTATCTGCGGCGGAAGATCGACGCCGGGCGGGAGCCGATGATCCACACCCGGCGGGGGGCCGGTTATCTGATCAAGCCCGCCGCGTCATGAGCGAGCGGCGACGGCCGGGTCCGCAACGGCGGCGGAAGCGACGGGCCGGACAGCCGCGCACGCTGCGGACGCGGCTCGTCGTCGCGTCCGTGACGCTGATCGCCGTGGTGTGCGCCGTGATCGGCACGGTCACCACGCTGGCGCTGCGCTCGCACCTGTACGAACAGCTGGACGGGCAGGTGGCGGAGGCCGGCAAGCGCCTGTCGGGACCCATGAAACCCGGCGGCATGAACGACGCCGGGCTGACGGACCGGCTCACGGGCTTCGTCAAGGGCCCGACGCAGCCGAAGACCATCGCCGCCGAGGTCGGTCCCGACGGCACGGTCACCCGGGCGGTCTTCGCCCGGAAGGCCGCCACCGACGACGGCCCCTTCCAGCGGAACGACGCAGTCCCCCTCAGCGACGAGCAGAAGGCCGCCCTGGACAAGGTGCCCACCACGGGCACGCACACCGTCGTCGTCCCGGGCCTGGGCGAGTACCTCACGCGGTACGTCACCGGAGCCGGGGGCACCTACTACGTCGCCCTGCCGACCGAGACGGTCGGCAACACGATCGACACCCTGATCCTCGTGGAGATCAGCGTCACCGCCGCCGGTCTCGTCGCCGCCGCCATCGCGGGGTACGTGCTCGTCGGCGTCGCCACCCGCCCCCTGCGCAAGGTCGCCGCCACCGCCACCCGGGTGTCCGAACTGACGCTGCACACCGGCGAGGTGAACCTCAGCGAGCGGGTCCCGGAGTCGGAGTGCGATCCGCACACCGAGGTCGGGCAGGTCGGTGCCGCGCTCAACCGCATGCTGGACCACGTCCACGGCGCCCTGCACGCCCGGCAGCAGAGCGAGACGCGGGTACGGCAGTTCGTCGCCGACGCCAGCCACGAGCTGCGGACGCCGCTCGCGTCCATCCGGGGGTACGCCGAACTGACCCGGCGCGGGCGGGAGCAGGTCGGCCCGGACACGCGGCACGCGCTGGGGCGGATCGAGTCGGAGGCGGGGCGGATGACCCTGCTGGTGGAGGATCTGCTGCTGCTCGCCCGGCTGGATGCCGGGCGGCCGTTGCAGTTCGAGCAGACCGATCTCGTCCCGCTCGTCGTGGACACCGTCAGCGACGCCCGCGCGGCCGGCACGGACCACGTCTGGCGGCTCGAACTGCCCGACGAGCCGGCGCCGGTGTCGGCGGACGCGGCCCGGTTGCAGCAGGTGCTGGTCAACCTGCTGGGCAACGCCCGCAGTCACACGCCGCCCGGTACGACGGTCACCGCGCGGGTGCAGCGGCGCGGGCCGTGGATGTGCGTGGACGTCGAGGACAACGGGCCGGGGATCCCGGCGGAGCTGCTGCCGCACGTCTTCGAGCGCTTCGCCCGCGGGGACTCCGCGCGCTCGCGCGCCACCGGGTCCACGGGGCTCGGGCTCGCGATCGTGCAGGCGGTGGCCGCCGCGCACGGCGGTGCCGTGACCGTGGACAGCGTGCCCGGCCGCACGGTGTTCACCGTGCACCTGCCCGCCCTCGGCCCGGCCGTGCCCCGGCAGGAGCCCGGAACGAGCCGGGGCTCGGACTCACAGGCACAGCACAGTGCCACCACATGGGTGCGACAGGGGAGTTGAGAAAAGTCGGTGCCATGCGAACCGACTCTTCTCCCGGCACCCTGCCGGCGCGGGAGCACCTCCCGGCCGGAGACGCCGGTACGCCTGTCCTGGACGTAGTGATCCCCGTCTACAACGAGGAGAAGGACCTCCAGCCGTGCGTCCGCAGACTGCACGAGCACCTCACGCGCACCTTCCCGTACGCGTTCCGCGTCACGATCGCGGACAACGCGTCCACGGACACCACCCCGCTGGTGGCGGCGCGGCTGGAGGCGGAGATCCCGGAGGTCCGCAGCGTCCGCCTGGAGCAGAAGGGGCGGGGGCGGGCGCTGCGGACCGTGTGGTCGGCGTCGGACGCCCCGGTCCTCGCCTACATGGACGTCGACCTGTCCACCGACCTCAACGCCCTGCTGCCGCTGGTGGCGCCGCTGATCTCCGGTCACTCCGACCTGGCGATCGGCTCCCGGCTCGCCCGCACCTCCCGGGTCGTGCGCGGCCCCAAGCGGGAGTTCATCAGCCGGGCCTACAACCTGATCCTGCGCGGCTCGCTCCAGGCCCGCTTCTCGGACGCGCAGTGCGGGTTCAAGGCGATCCGGCGCGATGTGGCGCAGGTGCTGCTGCCGCTGGTGGAGGACACCGGCTGGTTCTTCGACACGGAGATGCTGGTGCTCGCCGAGCGGGCCGGGCTCAGGATCCACGAGGTGCCGGTCGACTGGGTCGACGACCCCGACTCCACCGTGCACCTCGTGAAGACCGCGACCGACGACCTGAAGGGCGTGTGGCGGGTCGGCAAGGCGCTGACCACCGGTTCGCTGCCGTTGGACCGGCTGACCCGGCCCTTCGGTGACGACCCGCGCGACCGGGAACTCACCGACGTGCCCCGGGGACTCGCCCGCCAACTGGTCGGCTTCTGCGTGGTGGGCGTCCTGTCGACCCTCTTCTACCTGCTGCTGTACAGCCTCTTCCGGCAGTTCTGCGGCTCGCAGCTCGCCAACGCGCTCGCGCTGCTGGTCTCGGCCGTGGCCAACACGGCCGCCAACCGCCGGCTCACCTTCGGGGTGCGCGGCCGGGGCGGCGCGGTACGGCACCAGGCGCAGGGCCTGGTCGTGTTCGGCATCGGTCTCGCGCTGACCAGCGGTTCGCTCGCCGCCCTGAACGCGGCCACGGACAGCCCGGCGCACTCCACCGAGCTGGCGGTGCTCATCGCGGCCAACCTGGCGGCCACCGTGCTGCGGTTCCTGCTCTTCCGCGCCTGGGTCTTCCCGGAGCGCCGGGAGTCCGTCCCGTCCCCGGAGGCCGCCCCGGCCCCCCGCACGACGGCTCCGTACGCCCCGGCCCCCCGCACGACGGTTCCGTACGCACCGCTGCCGCAGCGGCCGGTCGCGCCGCCGCAGCCGTACCAGACCACTCAGTTCCGCGCCGGTGAGGCCGCGGACGGCAACTGGAGCGGCGTCACCGACGCGACCACGCGGTTGCAGCCGGTGCGCCCTCATGACACCGACCCGGGGGACGCCCGATGACGACGCACTACGACCCGCCGACGACAGAGCACGGCGCCGCGGCCGACTGGGGACCGTCACCGACCGCGCCCCCGCGGGATCCCCAGGCGGGTGAACCGAGGCAGCCGTTCGTACGGAGACTGTGGCGCGGCCGGCCCGAGGACCCCCGCTGGGTCCGCCCGGCCCTCCTCGGCCTGCTCGCCACCACCCTCGTGCTGTACCTCTACGACCTCAGTGCCTCGGGCTACGCCAACTCCTTCTACTCCGCGGCCGTCCAGGCGGGCAGCAGGTCCTGGAAGGCGTTCTTCTTCGGCTCGCTGGACGCGGGCAACGCGATCACCGTGGACAAGCCGCCGGCCTCGCTGTGGCCGATGGAGCTGTCGGTCAGGGTCTTCGGCCTGGACTCGTGGGCGATCCTGGTGCCCGAGGTGCTGATGGGCGTGGCGACGGTCGCCGTCGTGTACGCGGCCGTGCGCCGCCGGTTCAGCCCGGTGGCCGGTCTGATCGCGGGCGCGGTGCTGGCGCTCACGCCGGTCGCGGCGCTGATGTTCCGGTTCGACAACCCGGACGCGATGCTGGCCCTGCTGATGTCGGTGGCCTGCTACCTCGTCGTCCGGGGCCTGGAGGACGGCCGTACGAAGTGGCTGGTGTGGGCCGGGGTCGTGATCGGCTTCGCGTTCCTCGCCAAGACGCTCCAGGCGTTCCTGATCCTGCCGGCGCTGGCGGTCGTGTACGCGGTGTGCGCGCCGGTGTCGCTGAGGAAGCGTTTCGGTCAGCTGGCCGCGGCGACCCTCGCGCTGGTCGTCTCGGGCGGCTGGTGGGTCGCGGTCGTCGAGCTGTGGCCGGCGTCGTCCCGCCCGTACATCGGCGGCTCGCAGAACAACAGCTTCCTGGAGCTGACCTTCGGGTACAACGGGCTCGGCCGCCTCAACGGCGAGGAGACCGGCAGCGTGGGCGGCGGCGGTGGCGGCGCGGGCGGCTCCGGCATGTGGGGCGAGACCGGCTGGGACCGGATGTTCAACTCCGAGGTCGGCGGCCAGATCTCCTGGCTGCTGCCCGCGGCGCTGATCCTGCTCGTCGCCGGCCTGGTGGCCACCCGCAAGGCCCGCAGGACGTCCGTCACCCGCGCCTCGTTCCTGGTCTGGGGCGGCTCGCTGCTGATGACCACGGTGGTCTTCAGCTACATGGCCGGCATCTTCCACCAGTACTACACCGTGGCTCTCGCCCCCTACCTCGCGGCCGTCGTCGGCATGGGCGCCGGGCTGCTGTGGGAGCGGCGGCGGCAGCCGTGGGCGTCGATCGCGCTCGCCGCGTCCGTGGTCGCGGCGGCGGCCTGGGGGTACGTGCTGCTCGACCGCACCCCCGACTACCTGCCCTGGCTGAAGTGGCTGGTCCTGATCGGCGGGCTGAGCGCGGCGCTCGGCCTGGTCTTCGCCGGCCGGATCTCCCGGCACCTGGCGCTCGGCGCGGCGGCGGTGGGTCTCGTGGCCGCGCTGGCCGGACCCACGGCGTACACCCTGAGCACGCTCCAGGAGGGCCACACCGGTTCGATCGTCACGGCAGGCCCGGCGGGCGCGAGCGTGATGGGCGGCCGGGGCGGCGGTGGCGGTATGCGGGGCGGCTTCGGCGGCAGGCTGCCGGGCTGGCAGGGCCGGCAGAACCAGCGAGGTCAGCAGGGCAATGGCTTCCCGGGCGCCGGGGGCACCCCGGCCCAGCCGGGGCAGCCGGGGCAGCAGGGGCAGTGGGGTCAGCGGAACGGCAACGGCTTCGGCTTCCCCGGCGGCGGCCGGACGGGTGAGGGCGGCATGGGCGGCGCCGGTGGCATCGGCGGCCTGCTGAACGGCACGAGCGTGTCGTCCGAGGCCGAGAAGCTGCTGGCGGAGGACGCCTCGAAGTACACCTGGGTCGCCGCGTCCGTCGGCTCCCAGAACGCGGCCGGCTACCAGCTCGCCACCGGCGACCCGGTGATGGCGATCGGCGGCTTCAACGGCACCGACCCGTCCCCGACGCCGGCCCAGTTCAAGAAGTACGTCGAGGAAGGCAGGATCCACTACTTCATCGCCGGCGGTGGCATGGGCGGCGGCGGCAACGGCGGCACCGCCTCGCAGATCAGCTCGTGGATCCAGAGCACCTTCAAGAAGGTGACGGTGGGATCGGCGACCTTCTACGACCTCACGCAGAAGGCGAACGACTGAGGGCAGCCGACTGACCGGGAAATGCGTTGTACACCGTATAGCGACAGCTATACGGTGTACGGCATGTCCACCCCCCAAGGTCATCCCCAACGCTGGCTGATCCTCGGCGTCATCTGTCTGGCGCAGCTCACCGTGCTGCTCGACAACACGGTGCTGAACGTGGCCATCCCCTCCCTGACCCGCGAACTCCACGCGGAGACCTCCGACATCCAGTGGATGATCAACGCGTACTCCCTGGTGCAGTCGGGCCTGCTGCTCACCGCGGGAAGCGCCGCCGACCGCTACGGCCGCAAGAAGATGCTGATCACGGGGCTCGCCCTGTTCGGCGTGGGTTCGCTCGTGGCCGGACTCGCCGACAGCACCGGCCGGCTGATCGCCGCGCGGGCCGGGATGGGGATCGGCGGCGCGCTGCTGCTGACCACCACCCTGGCCGTGGCGATGCAGATCTTCTCCCCCGAGGAGCAGCCGAAGGCGATCGGCATCTGGAGCGCGGTCAACGCGCTGGGCTTCGCCGGCGGCCCGCTGATCGGCGGCTTCGTGCTCGACCACTTCTGGTGGGGCGCGATCTTCCTCGTCAACATCCCGGTCGCGGCGCTCGGCCTGGTCGCGGTGGTGGCGCTCGTACCGGAGTCGAAGAACCCACGGGGTGACCGTCCGGACCTGCCGGGCGCGGTGCTGTCCACCATCGGCATGGCCTCGCTGGTGTTCGCGATCATCTCCGGGCCGAGCCACGGCTGGACGTCGGCGCGCGTGCTCGGCACGGCGGCCGTGGCGGTGCTCGTGCTGGGCGCCTTCGCCTGGTGGGAGAGCAGGGCCGACGAGCCGATGCTCGACCTCCACTTCTTCCGGGACCCGCGGTTCACGGGGGCGGTCGCCGGGGCCGTGCTCATCGTGTTCGGCATGGGCGGGGCGTTGTTCCTGCTGACACAGCACCTTCAGTTCGTGCTCGGGTACGGGCCGCTGGAGGCCGGCCTGCGGACCGCCCCGCTGGCGCTGACCGTGGTGGCGCTCAACTTCACCGGGCTGTCGGCGAAGTGGTCGGCACGGCTGGGCACGCCGGTGTCGATCGCGCTGGGGATGGTGTGCATGGCTGGGGGCCTGGTGTCGATCGCGGAGCTGGACTCCGGGGGCTATGCGGGGACGCTGCTCGGGCTGTTGCTGATCGGCGCGGGGTGCGCGGTGGCGAACCCGGCGATGGCGCACGCCATCATGAGCGCGATTCCTCCGGAGAAGGCCGGGGTGGGGGCCGGGATCAACGGCACCCTCGCCGAATTCGGCAACGGGCTCGGGGTGGCCGTACTGGGCGCGGTGCTCAGTTCTTCGGTCGCGTCCGGGGAGTCCCTGTCCGCCGGGCTGGGGACCGGTCAGCTGGTGGGAGCCGTCGCCGTGCTGGTCGGGGGGTTCGTGGCGGCGGGGCTGTTGCGGCGGGCGGAGCGGGTGTCCGCCTAGGTGCTCGCGGGCAGGGGTAGTCGGGCGACCGTGCTACGTCGTGGTCGGCCGCGCGCACCTTAGGTTGGGACAGTGAGCGGAATCGAGGAAGGGCCGCCGGTGACGAAGCGGGCAGGTCGGTCGGCACGGGACAGTGTGTGGCTGGAGGGCAAGGCCCGGCGCGGTGGGCGCAGCGGGCAGCCGTCCGGGCTGGACCGGGAGCGGATCACCGCGGCGTCCGTGCGGCTGCTGGACGCCGAGGGCCTCGCCAAGTTCTCCATGCGGCGGCTGGCGGCCGAGCTGAACGTCACCGCGATGTCCCTGTACTGGTACGTCGACACCAAGGACGACCTGCTCGAACTCGCCCTGGACGCGACCTACGCCGAGCTGCGGCTGCCCGACCCGGAGAACGCGGACGAGGACTGGCGGGAGCAGCTGCGCGCGCTGGCCTCCGCGTACCGGGCGCAGCTGGTCCGCCATCCGTGGCTGTCCCCGCTGGCCGGGCGTTTCCTCAACATCGGCCCGAACTCCCTGGCGTTCTCCCGGGTGATCCAGCGGGTCGTCCGCCGGGCCGGGCTGCCGGCGCACGGGGTGACCGGGGCGATCTCGGCGGTCTTCCAGTTCGTGTACGGCTTCGGCACGATCGAGGGCCACTTCCTCACCCGGATAGCGGACACCGGGCTGAGCCCCGACGAGTACTTCGAGCAGGCCATGTCCATGGTGGACGAGGTCCCCGGGACCGCCGACGTGATGAGGGAGTCCAAGGACCTCATGGCGGCGCGCGGCGGCGACACGGTGGCCGAGATGCTGGACCGCGACTTCACCTTCGCGCTGGACCTGCTGATCGCGGGCCTGGAGGCGATGGTCACCCGCGGCTGACTCCCCCTCCGCCCCCGTGCCCGCTCTCACGGGGCCGGCCCGGGGCGGGGACTACTCGGACGCCAGTCGTGCCGGGAAGCCGCCGGTCGCCACGGGGCCCCATCGTTGCGGGGTCACCCGGATGATGGACTTGCCCTGCTTGACCATCGCCTGGCGGGCCCCTTTCGTCTGCGCCCCTCGCACTGCTGCGCAGGCTTCGGGGCGCTGCGCCGGGCTCCGCCCGTCGGGGCCGCGCGGACGGGGATGGTTCGGGTACCAGCTGTGCCGGTCCCCTGGCCGCCAACGGCTCCCTCGCCGCGGTAGCCGACTACTCCTCCGTCACGAGCCGAGCGCCGCGAATCCGCCGGCCGCCCCCGTGCCCCGCTCTCACGGGGCCGGCCCGGGGCGGGGACTACTCGGACGCCAGTCGTGCCGGGAAGCCGCCGGTCGCCACGGGGCCCCATCGTTGCGGGGTCACCCGGATGATGGACTTGCCCTGCTTGACCATCGCCTGGCGGTACTCGTCCCAGTCGGGGTGTTCGCCGGCGATGTTGCGGTAGTACTCGACCAGCGGTTCCACCGAGTCGGGGGTGTCGATGACCTCGGCCGTGCCGTCGATCTGGACCCAGGGGCCGTTCCAGTCGTCGCTGAGGACGACCAGGGCGACCAGGGGATCCCGCTTGGCGTTGCGGGTCTTGGCCCGCTCGGGGTAGGTCGAGACGACGATCCGGCCGGAGTCGTCGACGCCGCAGGTCAGCGGGGACGCCTGGGAGGAGCCGTCGGCCCGGCGCGTGATCAGCAGGGCGCGGTGCCGGGGGCGTACGAAGTCCAGCAGCTCGTCCAGCGACACACGGGTGTTGGTAGCGATGTTCGGTGCCATGGGGGCAGCCTAGGGGCAGCGGGTGCCCCGGTGGCTGACCCTGCTGTGCCTATGTCTACGCCTGGGGCAGGGAGTCGCCCTGCACCGCCTGGATGTCCAGCTCCACCTTCAGTGTGGTGCCGATGGCGGCGATGCCCGCCTGGAGGACCTGGTTGTAGTTCATCGCGAAGTCCTCGCGGTGCAGCTCGGTGGTGGCCCGGAACGCGGCCCGGGTGCCGCCCCACGGGTCGGCGCCGGTGCCCAGGTAGGCCAGGTCCAGGTCGACGGGTCGTACGACCCCGTGCAGCGACAGCTCGCCGTGCACGGTCCAGCGGTCGGAGCCGGCCTGCGTCAGTCCCGTGGAGCGGTACGTGATCTCGGGGTGGTTCTCGACGTCGAGGAAGTCCGCGGAGCGCAGGTGCGTGTCGCGCATGCCGTTGCCGGTGTCGATGGACGCGGCCCTGATCACCGCCTCCACCCGGGACTTGGTGACGTCGTCGGGCGCGATCTCGATCGTGCCGCCGAACTCCGTGAACCGGCCGCGCACGCTGGAGATGCCCAGGTGCTGGGCGACCGCGGCGACGGAGGAGTGCGCCGGGTCGACGGTCCAGGGGCCGGGCGGCGGCAGCTCGGTGCCGCCCTGCCGGGCCAGCGTGACCGTGCCGACCTCGGCCCGGCCGCTCGCGGTGACGATCGCGCTGGACGCGGCGGGCGCGTAGCCGACGGCCGTCACGATCACGGTGTACGCCCCCGGCGCCAGCTCGGTGGTGTCCCGTACGGCCCCCTCGGCGTCCGCCTCGGCCCGCAGCACCTGTGTGCCGGTCATGTCGGTCACCGTGACGACCGCGTGCGACACGGCCCACCCGTCCCGCGTACGGATCTTCGCGGTCAGTCCCATCCCGTTTCTCCCTGAAAAAGGCTCAAAAATTGGTCGTATGAGACCGGCCCGTGGCGGGCGCGCCCTCCGCTCAAGGCGCGCGCCGCCACGGGCCGGGGTGAACTACTCGCCGGGGTGGGCGAGTTCGATGTCGTGGCCGTCGGCTCCGGTGCCGGAGACGGTCAGGGCCGTCGCCACCGGCGGGTAACCCGTCGCGATGACGGTGTACTCGCCGCTGTCCAGGTCGGTGAAGGCGTACGCCCCGTCCGTTCCGGTGGTGGCGGTGCCGACCACGTTGCCGGCCTGGTCGACCAGGGTCACCCGGGCGTCGGCCAGCGGGCCGTGCGGGGCCCGGACGACACCCTGGAGCCGGGCGCCGGCGTCCAGGTCGACCTCGATCCGGGTGACGCCGGTGGCGCCGACCTCGACCGGCAGGGCGCGCGGCCGGAACCCGCTCGCGTTGACCGCGACGGTCACGGTGCCGGGCACCAGGTCGGTGAGGGCGAAGTCGCCCTGCTCGCCGGTGGCGGCGGTGGCCAGCAGGTCACCGCGCACATCGGTGACGATCACCATCGCGTCCTTGACCGGCAGCGCGCTCCCCGCGGCCCGGACCACACCGGTCAGCCCGCTGGTGCCGCTGAGCAGGATGTCGTACGACAGCGGTTCCTCGCCCACCACGACGGTGGAGGCCTGCGGCTGGTAGCCGTCGGCGGAGGCGATCAGGACGTAGCTGCCGGTGCCCGGGGCGTCGAGCGCGTAGGAACCGTCGGCCTGGGCGACCGCGCGGCCCAGCTGGCGGCCGGACAGCGAGATCAGGGTGACCGCGGCCTGCGGGACCGGAGCGCTCTCGGCGCCGCGGACGAAGCCGTGCACCGGGGTGCCGCCGGAGCCGCCGGGCTCGGCGATCGTGGCGACGGCCGCCATCGGCCGGGTGGCGGTGGCCGTGCCGTCGGAGGTGGCCCCGGTGGTGGCGGCGACCGCGGCCGGGACCGGCGCGGCGACCGGGGCCTGGGCCTCGGCGACGGCCGGCGCGGCGGCCGGGTCGGTCACGGGGGCCTTGCCCTCGGCGGCCTGTGCGAGCGCGCCCTTGGTCTTCAGCGGGACCTCCTTGATGAACAGCGTGATCAGGAAGGCGACGGCGGCGAGGCAGCCGGCGATCATGAAGACGTCGGCGATGCCGTGGCCGTAGGCGCTCTCCAGCAGCGTCCGGATGGGCTTCGGCAGCGCGTTCATGTCCGGGATGCTGTCGGTCGAACCGGAGCCGCCGGCCAGGGCCTTCTGGTACTTGGGGCTGAGGTCGGCGACGCCGTCCTGGACGTAGTGGGTGATCCGGCGGGACATCACGGCACCCAGCGCGGACACGCCGACCGCACCGCCGAGGGAGCGGAAGAAGGTGACCGTGGAGCTGGCCGAGCCGAGGTCGGCGGGGGAGACCTGGTTCTGCGTGGCGAGGACCAGGTTCTGCATCATCATGCCGATGCCGAGACCCAGCAGCGCCATGAAGACGGCCATCTTCCAGTAGGCGGTGTCGTACCGGATGCCGCCGAGCAGCAGCAGGCCGGCCGTGACCAGCACGCCACCGCTGACCAGCCACGCCTTCCAGCGGCCGGTGCGGGTGATGAACTGACCCGAGACGGTCGAGGAGACGAACAGACCGCCGATCATCGGGATGGTCAGGACGCCCGACATGGTCGGGGACTTGTCGCGGGCCAGCTGGAAGTACTGGCTGAAGAAGACGGTGCCGGAGAACATCGCGATACCGACGAACAGCGAGGCGAGCGACGCCAGCGTGATCGTGCGGTTCTTGAACAGGCGCAGCGGGATGATCGGCTCGCTCGCCTTGGACTCGACGAGCACGAAGAGCGCGCCGAGGACGATCGATCCGCCGACCATCGCGTAGGTCTGCCAGGACAGCCAGTCGTACTTGTCACCGGCGAAGGTGACCCAGACCAACAGCAGGGAGACGGCCGCGGAGATGAGGGTCGCGCCGCCCCAGTCGACCTTGACCTCCCGCTTGACCACGGGCAGGTGCAGGGTCTTCTGGAGCACGATCAGCGCGAGGACGGCGAAGGGGACGCCGACGTAGAAGCACCAGCGCCAGCCCAGCCAGGAGGTGTCGGTGATGACACCGCCGAGCAGCGGGCCGCCGACGGTGGCGACGGCGAAGGTGGCACCCAGGTAGCCGGAGTACCGGCCGCGCTCGCGCGGGGAGATCATCGCCGCCATGACGATCTGCGCCAGGGCGGACAGACCGCCGACGCCGATGCCCTGGAACACCCGGAAGGTGATGAGCATGCCGGGGTTCTGCGACAGGCCGGCCGCCATCGAGGCGACCACGTAGATGATCAGGGCTATCTGGACGAGAGCCTTCTTGCTGTACAGGTCGGCGAGCTTGCCCCACAGGGGAGTGGCCGCGGTCATCGACAGCAGGGCGGCGGTGACCACCCAGGTGTAGGCGGACTGGCCGCCGCCGAGGTCCCCGATGATGTGCGGCAGGGCGTTGGAGACGATCGTGGACGACAGGATCGCCACGAACATGCCGAGCAGCAGCCCGGACAGTGCCTCCATGATCTGCCGGTGCGTCATCGGGGCGTCGCCGTGGGAGCCTCCCCCGTGCTTGGCGTGAGCCCGCACACCGGCTGGTGTGGTCGTTGCCATGGGCTTCCTTTTCTTACGTGCTTGCGGGTGTACGGGTGGTCTCTTCGTCTACGGGAGCGGGGAGCCGCAGCGGGGCGGACCGGCAGTCGCCGAAGGAGGCGCGCAGACGCGTCATCAGCCGGATCAGCTCGCCGACGTCCTCGTCGGTCCAGTCCGCGAGCCGCTCGGCCAGCAGGTGCGTGGTCCGCCGGGACAGGTCGTCGAGCTGGTGCAGGCCCTTTGGCGTCAGGCGCAGGATGCGCGAGCGCTTGTCCGCCGGGTCCGGGTGCCGCTCGATCCAGCCGCGTGCGGCGACGTGCGCGACATGCCGGCTGGTGACCGACATGTCCACGGCGAGCAGCTCCGCGAGCTTGCTCATGCGCATGTCGCCGTGGCGGCCGAGCAGGGTCAGCACGGCGGCCGAGCCGGCCGGGCAGTCGGGCGGCAGGATCCGCCCCATGTCCCGTTTCACGGCTCCGACGGCACTGAGCTGACGCGCCAGCTCTTCAAACTGCGCCTGCCCGGCCATCACACCTCCCGTATTCGTTGCTTGGGGCAACCATAGGACTGCTTGGTTGCTGAAGGCAAACAAGCAGGGGTCCGGCGGCGCAAAAACTTGGCAAAGGCAAGTATTGCGATCGTAAATATGCAGGTGACTGCGGGTGGCGTGCCCCCGTCTGTCCCGGTGGCCCCGCACTTGGGTCGGTCACCGGGATTCGCTAGGGTCTCGGGCCATGGCTAACACCCAGGGCCCCCAGGGCAATTACGACCCCGCAGGCAGCACCCAGATGTTCCGCGCGTTCGTCGACGAGGCCCCCCAGGGGCCCCAGCAGCAGGCGGCCTCCTCCGGCCCACGGGTCGGTCTGATCATCGGCGTGATCGTGGCGCTGCTGGTGGTCGCCGGCGTCGCCTATCTGGCGGTCAAGTAGGACTCACTCCCAGCGGACGGAGACGTCCCGCGTCTCGACGTGCATGCCGAGCGGGACCCGCCAGGCGTCGACGCACACCGTCCAGGTGGGACTCCTGTGCGCACCCGGCGCCACCGGCACCGGCAGCTCCACGGTCGACCCGACCGTCCCCCAGTCGATCCCGAGTGCGCCGATGATGTGCGTGCCGAAGGTCACCGACCCCGAACGCACCGCCGTACCGCCCGAGTTGCGGAAGGCGACGGTCACCTTCTGGCACCACCGCTTGTCGGTGTCCTCGCTCACCGGCTCGCCCCAGGAGAGGTCGGCGGGTGCGGTGGGGGCCGTCGTACGGCTCGGAGCGGGGGCGGCCGGGCTCGGTGACGCCGCCGGCGGAGTCGTACGACCGTCCGGGCTGCCGTGGGGCCGTGGGGTGCCGGGGCCGTCCTCGCCGCTCGGTGCCGGCGCCGGTGGGGCGGAGCGCGGGTCACCGGACGGGGTCGATTCCTCCGTACGCGCGGCGGAGCCGGTCCTGCGCGGGGCGTCACGGGGTGCGTCGCGGCCCTTGTCCCCGTCGAGCGGCACGAGGATCACCGACCCCGACGGCGCCGCGGCCGTCGGGCCGCCCGGTCCCGCGCCGACCGCCGTGTAGCCGCCGCCCGGACCACCGCCCGCGCACGCGGCGAGCACCCCGCCCAGACAGACGACGGCCGCCGACGCTGCCGTAACGGCGCCTCGGCGGCCACGCGTCCATGTCGTCGTACGAAACATCCCGGTACGAAGCATCCGGTCATGGTGACTGACGCCTCGTCAGATGGGAAGCGACGGGAAGCGTCAGTCCGAGATCAGACCCTCCCGCAACTGCGCCAGCGTCCGGGTCAGCAGACGGGAGACGTGCATCTGGGAGATGCCGACCTCCTCGCCGATCTGCGACTGGGTCATGTTGGCGAAGAAGCGCAGCATGATGATCCGGCGCTCCCGGGGCGGGAGCTTGGCCAGCAGCGGCTTGAGGGACTCCCGGTACTCCACGCCCTCCAGGGCCGTGTCCTCGTAGCCGAGCCGGTCGGCGAGCGAGCCCTCGCCGCCGTCGTCCTCGGGGGCCGGGGAGTCGAGGGAGGAGGCGGTGTAGGCGTTGCCGACCGCGAGGCCGTCGACCACGTCCTCCTCGGAGACACCGAGCACGGCGGCCAGCTCGGTCACCGTGGGGGAGCGGTCCAGCTTCTGGGACAGCTCGTCACTGGCCTTGGTGAGGGCCAGGCGCAGCTCCTGGAGCCGGCGCGGGACGCGCACCGACCAGGAGGTGTCGCGGAAGAACCGCTTGATCTCGCCCACGACGGTCGGCATCGCGAACGTCGGGAACTCCACGCCCCGTTCGCAGTCGAACCGGTCGATCGCCTTGATCAGGCCGATGGTGCCGACCTGGACGATGTCCTCCATCGGTTCGTTGCGCGAGCGGAACCGCGCCGCCGCGTAGCGGACCAGCGGCAGGTTCAGCTCGATCAGGGTGTCCCGGACGTACCCCCGCTCGGGGCTGTCCTCGCCCAGCGCGGCCAGGCGCAGGAACAGCGAGCGGGACAGGGTGCGGGTGTCGATGGTGGCCGTGACCTGCGCGGCCGGGACAGCTTCGGCGGCCGGGCCGGCGGCCGGGGACGGCACGGCTTCGAGGGCCGTGACACCCTCGAAGCCGTCGAGGACGTCGAGAGCGTCGAGCTCCTTGGGCGCTGCCTCGCTCAGCGTGGGCGTCAGCACCTTCGAGCTGCCCTGGTCTGCGGACATGCCACCCCCTTTGGGTCGCGGGACGGTCGCGGCGGCGCCGTCTCTTGCGAGCAACGCAGCCTTCACCTGAATACCGGAGCCGGAGCCCCGGCAAACGCGCTTCCCGCAGAATGTCACATGTCGGCAACGCGCTGTACCGACATGTCGACATGTCAGATCGGAATCGGCCCTGCAAACAAGGGGTCTGACGGATATTCGGAACCGAAGTGTCGGCAACAGCCCTGGTGAGCGATTCGCCCGCGCCGGTTAACGCTCGATCGGGTTTGCGATGCAGTGGTGTTCGGGGCGTGCTTCCGTGCGCCCGCTATGCATCAGCCGCCACGGCGTCTGCTGCGGTTATGCGTCGATCCGATTTGCGGAACGCAGCCGCTGGAAGCTACGGGCGAGGAGGCGCGAGACGTGCATCTGGGAGACGCCGAGTTCCGCGCTGATCTGTGACTGGGTGAGATTGCTGTAGTAGCGCAGGAGGAGGATGCGCTGTTCTCTCTCGGGGAGCTGGACGAGGAGGTGGCGGACCAGGTCGCGGTGTTCCACGCCGTCCAGGGCCGGGTCCTCGTAGCCGATCCGGTCGAGCAGTCCGGGCAGTCCGTCGCCCTCCTGGGCGGCCTCCAGCGAGGTGGCGTGGTACGAGCGTCCCGCCTCGATGCAGCTGAGCACCTCGTCCTCGCTGATCCGGAGCCGCTCGGCGATCTCGGCGGTGGACGGCGAGCGGCCGTAGAGCGTGGTCAGGTCCTCGGTGGCGCTGTTGACCTGCACCCACAGCTCGTGCAGCCGGCGCGGGACGTGGACCGTGCGGACGTTGTCCCGGAAGTACCGCTTGATCTCGCCGACCACGGTGGGCATCGCGAAGGTGGGGAACTGCACGCCCCGGTCGGGGTCGAAGCGGTCGATGGCGTTGATCAGCCCGATGGTGCCGACCTGGACGACGTCCTCCATGGGCTCGTTGCGGGAGCGGAAGCGGGCGGCGGCGTAGCGCACGAGCGGGAGGTTCGCCTCGATCAGCGCTCCGCGCACCCGGTTGTGCTCCGGCGTGCCGGGGGTGAGGTCCTTCAGTTCGGCGAACAGCACCTGGGTCAGGGCCCGGGTGTCCGCGCCGCGGCGCTTCTCGGGGGCCGGTGGGGTCGGAGTGGGCGCCTCTTCCTGGGGCGGCGCAGTACTGGCCGACACGGTCAACGCCACCTCTTCATCGGTCAGTCATCCGTCAAAAGCGGTCATAGCATCACAAGACATGTGCACCGTGTGCAAGCACCCGATAACCTCGTGTTGTGGTTCAAACGCTGATGAATTGGGTACGCATCGCACGAAAAACCCCTCGCCGGAACGGCGAGGGGTGCTGGGGGTGCGGGGCTCAGAACGCGTAGTCGGCGATCACCCAGGTGGCGAACTCCCGCCACAGCGCGACGCCCGCCTGGTGGGCCGGGTGCTCCAGGTAGCGCTTGAGGGCGTCGGCGTCCTCGACGGCCGAGTTGATCGCGAAGTCGTAGGCGATCGGCCGGTCGCTGATGTTCCAGGCGCACTCCCAGAAGCGCAGTTCCTCGATCTGGCCGCCGAGGGCCCGGAAGGCCTCCACACCCGCCACGACCCGCGGATCGTCGCGCTCGACGCCCTCGTTGAGCTTGAAGAGGACCAGATGGCGGATCATGGGGTGTACCTCAGCTCTTTCCGCCGTGGGCGACCCAGGTCATGAAGTCGCCGACGGCCTTCGCGGCGTCCGATATGCCCTCGAAGCCTATCTGCACGTAGTCGGCCGCCTTGGCCGGATCCGTGATGATCACGTACAGCGCGAAGACCACGAGCACGTACACGGCGATCTTCTTGGCGTTCACCGCCATCGCGGCCTCCCCTGTACCAGCGCCCTCGGGCCCCTGCTGCCCGCCGGCCGCGAGTGTAACGTTCGGCCTCCCGCGTACGGTCAACAGCGCGCCGTCACGCGCGGCTTGTGTCCGGAACGCGCGAAAGGCCCCGTCGGTCGACGGGGCCTTTCGGTGAGCGGTAGCGGAGGGATTTGAACCCTCGGTGACTTGCGCCACACTCGCTTTCGAGGCGAGCTCCTTCGGCCGCTCGGACACGCTACCGAGGGAGACCCTACAGCACGGGGGGCCGTGGTTCGAAATCGGTATCCGGCGGCGGCTCAGCGGGCACGGAAGAACTCGGTGAGCAGCCGAGCGCACTCCGCCGCGAGCACGCCCTCGATGACCTCCGGCCGGTGGTTGAGCCGGCGGTCGCGCACCACGTCCCACAGGGAACCGGCCGCGCCCGCCTTCTCGTCCCGGGCGCCGTAGACCACCCGGTCCACCCGGGACTGGACGAGCGCGCCCGCGCACATCGTGCACGGCTCCAGCGTGACGACGAGCGTGCAGCCGGTCAGCCGCCACTCCCCGAGCCGGGCCGCCGCCCGCCGGATCGCGAGGACCTCGGCGTGGGCCGTGGGATCACCGGTGGCCTCACGCTCGTTGTGCCCGGCACCGAGCACCGTCGTACCGTCCGGGGACAGCACGACGGCGCCGACCGGGACGTCCCCGCCCCGGACGGCCAGACCGGCCTCGTCCAGGGCGAGCCGCATCGCGGCCCGCCAGGGGTCCCGCACCGGGTCCGGCGTGCTCCGCGCCCGCTGTGGCGTGGTCAGCGGACGGTCTCCAGCACCTCCGAGGCACCCAGGGCCTCGGCGATCGTGTTCAGCGCGTCGTCGGCGTCCAGCGCGCGCAGTTCCTTCTCGCTGATGCCCAGGTCGTCCAGGATCTCGCTGTCGCCCACCGGGCTGTGCGGTACCGCGTCGGTGGCGGCACCCTCCTCCTCGTCGTCCTCGGACTCGCCGTCCTCGGTGCCGTCGAGGTCCAGGGAGTCCAGGTCCGGGCCGTCGTCCGCGCCGGGCTCCCGGCCGAGCAGCTCGTCGGTGAGCAGCAGCTCCCCGTACGCGCTGCGCTGGGCGGCGGCGGCGTCCGAGACGTAGATGCGAGGGTCGTCCTCGCCGTCCACGCGGACGACACCGAACCAGGCGTCCTCCTGCTCGATCAGGACGAGCACCGTGTCCTCGTCGGGAGAGGCTTCCCGGGCCAGGTCGGCCAGATCCGACAGGGTCTCCACATCGTCGAGCTCTGTGTCGCTCGCTTCCCACCCGTCTTCGGTGCGCGCGAGCAGTGCGGCGAAGTACACCGTGACTCTCCCACTGGTCATAGGCGTGCCGGTTGGGGGTCCCCCCGGCGGAGGTACTTGGGCGGAGAGAGCTGGGCTCCGAGCCCCACCCACTCGGAATCGTGGCAGAAACAAGGCCTCCAGGGGACGTCTTCGGCTCCCTGTGTCTGGCTGTTTCGATCGTGGATCCGTGATCGGCTCACCAGCGTGCTCATTGCCGCCACCTGCGGATCGTACGCGGCTTTTCCCGGCGCTCACGCACGCCCGCCTCCCGACACCGGCGCGAGCGTGGCTCCTTCGTCCCAGGAACGGCCCCGGATCTACCAGCGGAACGTCCGCATGCGCATCGCGTGGCGCAGCCGTGCGGCCTTGGCGCGCCGGGGCTGGACCCGGGCGCGCAACGCACGGGCCTCGGCGAGTTCACGCAGGAACTGCGCCCGGCGGCGCCGGCGTTCGGTCTCGCTCTCGGGCTTGTCGGAATCGGTCCGCGCGGAGCGCGCAGCGGGGCCGGCCGTGTCGCCGGTGGGCCCGGAGGCGTCCGCGGGCAGGTCAGGCAGGTCAGGCACGTCACACCACCCCAGTCCGTCCCTCCCACTTTCCCCCGGATGGCCGGTTTGACGCCAGCGTGAGGGCAGTCCGGGGCGCAGGTACCGTTAGGGGCATGCGTCTCCATGTCGTCGACCACCCCCTGGTCGCCCACAAGCTCACCACGCTGCGCGACCAGCGCACCGACTCCGCGACCTTCCGGCGGCTCGCCGACGAACTGGTCACCCTGCTCGCCTACGAGGCCACGCGGGACGTGCGCACCGAGGCCGTCGACATCCAGACGCCGGTCGCGGTGACCACGGGCGTCAAGCTCGCCCGCCCCCGCCCGCTGGTGGTGCCGATCCTGCGGGCCGGCCTCGGCATGCTGGACGGCATGGTCCGGCTGCTGCCGACGGCCGAGGTGGGTTTCCTGGGCATGATCCGCAACGAGGAGACGCTCCAGGCGTCCACGTACGCCACGCGCATGCCGGAGGACCTCTCGGGCCGCCAGGTGTACGTCCTCGACCCGATGCTGGCCACGGGCGGCACGCTGGTCGCGGCGATCCAGGAACTGATCAAGCGCGGCGCCGACGACGTCACGGCGGTGGTCCTGCTGGCCGCTCCCGAAGGCGTCGAGGTCATGGAGCGGGAGCTGGCGGGGACGCCGGTCACCGTGGTCACGGCGGCTGTCGACGACCACCTCAACGAGCTCGGGTACATCGTGCCGGGACTGGGGGACGCGGGGGACCGGCTCTACGGGGCGGCGGAGTAGGTCCTCGCCCACCGGGGTGCGGCTCGCTCGCCGTGCGCGGGTGCGGGGGCGTGCGTGGTTCTCGCGCGGTTCCCCGCGCCCCTTCCCTTCAGCAGCTCTTCTTCGGAGAGGCCGTCGGGGCGGGCTCGCTGAGCTTGGCCAGAGCCTGATCGGCCGCTCCCTGCTTGGCCAGCCCCTTGAAGGCGTCGCCGATGACGAGGTCGAGGTCGGCTGTCTTGCGGCTGTCGGCGCGCAGTTGCGCACCGTCGAGCTGGGTGCCGAGGACGCGCAGTGAGGTGTCCCGCGCGGCGGCGGAGCCGAGGAGTATCCCGGCGCCCTTGACCTTCTTGTCGTACTGCTTCGACGCGTTGCCCACGTCGCCGATCTTGAAGCCGCGTTTCTTCAGCTCGTCCGCAGTGGTCTTGGCGAGCCCCGTGCGCTCGGTCGCGTTGTAGACGTTCACGGTGATCTGCCTGGGCCTGGGCAGGGCGTGCACCTGGGCCGCCGGGGCCGCGGCGGTCTTGGTCCGGCAGTCCTTCGCGGAACCCGTCGCCGTGTACTTGTCGCCGCCTCCGGTGAAGACGTCGACGAGCTGGAGCGTGCCCCAGCCGATCAGGCCGAGCGCGGCGACGGACGCCACCGCGACGGCCACGAGCCTGCCGCGCCGCCGGGGCGGACGCATCCGAGGGTATTTGTCCCCCGTGACGCGGTACTGGCCGCCCATGCCGGGGGGAGTCAGCATGCTCATGGGCGCAGCGTAGTGCGCCCGAGCGGCGATGCCTATCAGATGATCAGCCGATGCCGCTGGATGCCGCTCAGCGGAACCCGAAAGGGCCAACGGCCGTGTCGCGCCGGGTCAGTCGAGTTCGAGCACGCGCGCGTGCAGCACCTGGCGCTGCTGGAGGGCGGCGCGGACCGCGCGGTGCAGGCCGTCCTCCAGGTAGAGGTCGCCCTGCCACTTCACGACGTGCGCGAAGAGGTCGCCGTAGAACGTCGAGTCCTCCGCCAGCAGGGTCTCCAGATCGAGCTGCTGCTTGGTGGTGACGAGCTGATCGAGGCGGACCGGGCGCGGCGCGACGTCCGCCCACTGCCGGGTGCTCTCCCGGCCGTGGTCGGGGTACGGCCGGCCGTTTCCGATGCGCTTGAAGATCACACGGAAAGCCTACCGGCCAAGACGTTCCGGGCGCAGCCATGGCGACGGAGTGCGAGGCTTGAAAAGATGGATCAAACCGGGCATATGGGTAACTATGGGGACAGGGGTCGGAGATGAGTGACAGCGAGACCGTGCCGCCCGCCGGCCCGCAGGGGCCGCCCGCCCTGCCGGAAGAGGCGCGGAAGATCGCCTCCGGTTACGCCTTCACCGGCCCCGCGCTCGATCTCGGCGCCCTCCTGTGGGACGGGGCGTGTCGCGCCGACGCGCCGGTCCGCATCCCGCTGCCCGTGCTCAACCGGCACGGGCTGGTCGCGGGCGCCACCGGCACCGGCAAGACCAAGACCCTCCAGCTGATCGCGGAGCAGCTGTCGGCACAGGGCGTGCCCGTGTTCCTCGCGGACATCAAGGGCGACCTGTCCGGCATCGCGCGGCCGGGGCAGCCGAACGAGCGGGTGCGCAAGCGGTCCGCCGACGTGGGCCAGGAGTGGGCCCCGGCCGGCTTCCCGGCGGAGTTCTTCGCGCTCGGCGGCCTCGGCCACGGCATCCCCGTGCGGGCCACCGTCACCAGTTTCGGCCCCGTGCTGCTGGCCAAGGTGCTCCGGCTGAACCAGACCCAGGAACAGTCCCTCGGCCTGATCTTCCACTACGCCGACACCAAGGGCCTGGAGCTGATCGACCTCAAGGACCTGCGCGCGGTCGTCGCCTTCCTCACCTCCGACGAGGGCAAGGCCGAACTCAAGGACATCGGCGGCCTGTCCGGCGCCACGGCCGGGGTGATCCTGCGCTCCCTCACGGCCTTCGAGGCGCAGGGCATGACGGACTTCTTCGGCGAGCCGGAGTTCGGCACGGCGGACTTCCTGCGCACGGCGGAGGACGGGCGGGGCATCGTCTCGGTCCTGGAACTCGCGGCGGTCCAGGACAAACCGCTGCTCTTCTCGACGTTCCTGATGTGGCTGCTCGCCGACCTCTTCCACGACCTGCCCGAGATCGGCGACGCCGACAAGCCCAGGCTGGTGTTCTTCTTCGACGAGGCGCACCTGCTGTTCGACGACGCGTCCAGGGCGTTCCTGGAGTCGATCACCCAGACGGTCCGCCTGATCCGCTCCAAGGGCGTCGGCGTCTTCTTCGTCACCCAGACCCCCAAGGACGTGCCCGGCGACGTCCTCGGCCAGCTCGGCAGCCGCGTCCAGCACGCCCTGCGCGCCTTCACCCCCGACGACCACAAGGCCCTGCGGGCGACCGTGCAGACCTTCCCGAGATCGGCGTACGACCTGGAGGAACTGCTCACCGGGCTGGGCACCGGCGAGGCCGTGGTCACCGTGCTCGGCGAGACCGGCGCCCCGACCCCGGTCGCCGCCACCCGGCTGCGCGCCCTGCGGTCCCTGATGGGCCCGCTGGACCCCGCCGAACTGGACCGGGCGGTCCGTGACTCCCCGCTCCACGACCGTTATGCACAGGCTGTGGACCGCGAGTCGGCGTACGAGAGGCTGAGCGCCGCCCGGCCGGCGCAACAGCCGCCGGAGCCGGCCGCCGCGCGCGCTCCCCAGGAGGAGCCGTCGCTGGTCGAACAGGTCGTCAGCAGCGGGATGTTCAAGTCGCTGGCCCGTTCGGTCGGCACCCAGCTCGGCCGCGAGATCACCCGTTCCCTCTTCGGCACCGCCCGGCGGAGGCGGTAGCCCGCCCCCGCCGGTGCCGGGTCAGCGGTCCCGTTCCTCGGGCGACCGCTGGGGTTCCGGTGTCCGCTGGTCCGGCCGGGGTGCCGTACCGCGCCGGGCCTCCGCGCGCAGCAGGGCGCGCAGGACGGCGTAGGGATCCTTGGGCATGGCTGTGCTGCTCCTTGCGTCGAGCCGACTGACCTTGCGGGGACGCGGGTCCGTCAGCAGCGCAGGACCACCGTGCGCAGCAGGGGCGCGGTGTACGGCGCCCGGGGCGCGGCGGGGCCCGGCCGGGCCGCCGGAACGGCGGGCGCCGGGGCGGGAAGGGGTGCGGGGCGCTCGGGCGTGTCGGCCCGGTGGATCGCGCGGGCGGGCGGCCGTAGCGGTGTGTCGAGGACATCGTGCTCGGCCGTCTCGGCGGCCACGGCGAGATCCGGCAGCGCCTGGGCCGGCACATGCGCGCCGGGCACCCACAGGGCGAGGAGCAGCACGAGGACGCGTAGCCAGGTACGGCCCCGAGGCGTGCTCCTGCTCCTGCTCACATCCCCTGTTTTCCCGCGGCACGCGGGAAGCGCAGCACGCCGGGGGCGAGATCCACCCGTCCGGAGTACGTGGGTGGGAGAGAGGTTTACGGCGGGGCCCTCACGGGGGCGGGGTGTGGGCGGTGGGCCGGGGGCACGACGGGGTTCCGGCGGTGGTCACGGGGGGAGCTGGGTCCGGTGGTGGTCGCGGGAGCGGTCGCAGCGGGGAGTACGGCGTCGGTCGCGGCGGTGGTCACAGGGTCTGCGGTACATGGCGCGCCCGGCGGCGGATGCCGAACGCGGTGACGATCTCCACGATCCCCACCACGACCAGCCAGATCCCGCCGACGAGGGTCAGCACGGCGACCGACTTGAACGGCGAGTCGATGAGCACGATCCCGGCGATGAAGGTCAGGACCCCGAGGAAGATCTGCCAGCCCCGGGCGGGCATCCGGGAGTCGTGCACGGCGGCCAGGGTCTGCGTGATGCCGCGGAAGAGCCAGCCGATGCCGATCCACAGGGCGAGCAGCAGGATCGACTGCATGGGCCTGCGGAAGCAGAACAGGCCGAGCAGGATGGACAGCGCGCCGCTGATGAAGGCGAGGACGCGCAGGGAGGTCGCCCGGTGCGTGCCGAACGCGGACACCAGTTGGAGGACCCCGCTGTACAGCAGGTAGAGGCCGAACAGCACACCGGCGGCCACCAGGGAGGGACCGGGCCAGACCAGCACCAGGACGCCGAGCACCAGGGAGCCGACGCCGGTGAGCAGGACGATCTGCCAGGCGGCTCGCGACAGGGCGTGCAGCGGGCCCTCGAACGGCGGCTCCGGTTCATGGTGGGTGCCGGGCGGCGCCGCGGCGGGGTGGCCGCCCGGTGACGCACCCGCGTGAACATGCCGGTCGTCGTACGCACGGTCCCGCTCGGGACCGCTGCTCGGTACCTCGCTCATACCCCATGCTGAGACCGGCCGGGCGGCGGGGGCCAGCGGGGTGGGCCGAGCGGGTGGTGGGGGACGGGGCGGGGCGGCGACCGTGCCGGTCGGAGCGTGGGCGGGGGGAGGCGGTTTACCTCTTCGCCGCCTTGGCCGCCTTCGCCGCCGCCTTCATCTCCTGTTTGTGCGCGCGGACCTTGGCCAGGGACTCGGGGCCGGTGATGTCGGCGACGGACCGGAAGGACGCCGGTTCGCCGTAGGCTCCCGCGGCCTCCCGCCACCCCTCGGGCGCGACGCCGAGCCGCTTGCCGAGCAGGGCCAGGAAGATCTGCGCCTTCTGCTTGCCGAACCCCGGCAGGTCCTCCAGCCGCCGCAGCAGCTCGGCTCCGCTGTCCACGCCCCGCCAGACCGCCTCCGCGTCCCCGTCGTGGTGCTCGACGAGGTACTGGCACAACTGCTGGATCCGCTTCGCCATCGAGCCCGGGTAGCGGTGCACCGCGGGCTTCTCGGAGAGCAGCGCGGCGAAGGCCTCGGGATCCATCGCCGCGATCTCGTGCGCGTCCAGGTCGTCCGTGCCGAGCCGGTCGGCGATGGTGCGGGGCCCCTTGAACGCCCACTCCATGGGGATCTGTTGGTCCAGCAGCATCCCGGTCAGCGCGGCGAGCGCGGAGCGTCCGAGCAGCGCGTC
This sequence comes from Streptomyces canarius, assembly GCF_014650735.1. Classification (NCBI taxonomy): domain Bacteria; kingdom Bacillati; phylum Actinomycetota; class Actinomycetes; order Kitasatosporales; family Streptomycetaceae; genus Streptomyces; species Streptomyces canarius. The sequence goes on along the minus strand of NZ_BMVN01000023.1, from coordinate 73,621 downwards.
GGCCGCGGGGTCCTGGGCGAGGTGCAGGGTGACGTCCATGCGTCGATGATCCCGCGCGCGGGACGGCTCCGCCCGCCGGGTGGCCACTCGCCCCCGGTCGTCCCCGGCCCGCCCGCCGCCGCTCACTCCGCGCGCCGGTACCCCAGGGCGTGCACCCGGCGCTCCGGCACACCGAGGTCCCTGCGGACGTGGGCCGCGAGCGTGCGGGTGGTCGCGGTGTCGCAGGCGATCCAGACGTACGGGTGCGGGGTGCCGGCGAGGACGGCGGGCAGCTCGGCGCGGACCCGTGCCACCAGGTGGGCGCCCGCGTCCCGGCGCGGCACCGCCCGCATCTCGTGCCGGCCGGCCTCGGTCCGGCAGGGCAGCCCCGCCGGGTCCCCCTCGAACCAGACGGTGGCCGGGGCCGGACCCGCCGACACCGCCGGAGGCACCCTGCACCACGTCGCCGGCCACGTCCCCCGCCGTCGTCGCGCCGCTCACCGGCGCCGACTGCTCCGCCCCGCACCGCCTGCCCTTCGCCGAGACCTGGCACTTCTCCCTCGGCGACGGCCTCCCACTCCTGCTCCGCGCCCCCACCGGCCGCCTGGGCCGCCCCGAGGACGTGGCCGGCGCCCGCGTCTTCCCCGCCTCCCCGCTCGCGACCCGGATCACCGGCCACGACCTGGTCTCCGACCTGGTGAGCACGCGGCCGGTTCCCCTCGTACCTGTAGGGAGGCACGGGTGCACGGTGGGAACGGAGGCTGACGGTGCTGCGCGACGCGGACGACGACGGAGCCCACGGCGGGGACCGTGAGCGAGCCCGGGACGGCGACCGGCGACCGCGCGGACGACGCGGCCCTTCGCGCCACCCGGCAGGGAAGCTCCTGCTGCTGCTCCTCCTCCCCGCCCTCCTCCTCGGCACGGCGACGCCCGCCTCGGCGCACGCCGTCCTGCGCGCGACGGACCCCGCCGACGGAACCGTCCTGCGCACCGCCCCCCGCCACGTCACCCTCGCCTTCACCGAGTCGGTCGGCCTGCTGGCCGACTCCTTCCGGGTCTACGACCCCGCGAACCGCCGCCTCCGCACCGGCCCCGCGGGCCACGCCGCCGGCCGCTCCGACACCGCGCGCGTCACCCTCCCCGCCCGGCTCGCCACCGGGACGTACACGGTCGCCTGGCGGGTGGTGTCGGCCGACAGCCACCCGGTGTCCGGCGCGCTCACCTTCTCGGTCGGGAAACGCACGGCGGCACCGGCGGCCCTGCCCCAGGACCGCGCGGAGAACGGGGCCACCACGGCCCTGCACACCATCGCGCGCTACCTCGCCTACCTCTCCCTGGCACTCCTCCTGGGCACGGCCGCGTTCGTGGCGTACTGCCGCCCGCCGACGACGGCCCATCTGCGCGCCCCCGCCCTGGCCGCCGCGGTGACGCTGGCGGCCTCCACCCTCGCCGTGTACCTCCTGCGCGCCCCCTACGAGGAGGCCGCCTCCCCGACGACCGCCTTCTCGCTCTCCGCCCTCACCCACACGGCGACGACCCGCCCCGGCCGGCTCCTGCTCCTCCGTCTGGCGCTGCTGCTCCTGGCCGCGGTCGCCGTGACCCTCCTCGGAACCCGCCGCGTCCACCTCCCGCGCCGCGCCACCCTCGCGGCGGCCACGGTCCTCGCCGTCGCCCTGGCCCTGACCTGGTCGGCGTCCGACCACGCCTCGGCGGGCATCCAGGTCCCGGCGGCGATCGTCTCGTCCACCCTGCACCTGCTGGCCACGGCGGCCTGGCTGGGCGGCCTGGCCGCGCTCCTGTGGACACTGCGGCGCGCCCCGGAAACGACTGCCGCCCCGCCGGCCCGGGTCCCGGCCCGCTTCTCCCGCCTGGCGTTCACATCGGTGGTGGTCCTGGTCGTCACCGGCGTCTACCAGTCCTGGCGCGGCCTGGGCTCCTGGCAGGCACTGACCGGCACCACGTACGGCCGTACGCTCCTGGCGAAGCTGGCGGTGGTCACCGCGCTGCTCCTCGCGGCGGCCTGCTCCCGCACCTGGACGGCCCGCCCGACCCGTCCCACGGGGGCCGCCGTCCGCGCCCGTGTCCCCGAACCGGCCATGGGCCCACCGCTCCCCGAGCTCCCCCCGGAACCGCCCCTGCGCCTCCTGCGCCGCTCGGTCCTCCTGGAGGCGGTGGCCGCCGCGCTGGTCCTGGCCCTGACCACCCTTCTGACCAGCACGGTCCCCGGCCGCGCGGCGACGGAGTCCGCCCCGTCCGCGCCCTTTGCGGCGGCGGGCGTCCAGACGGCCTCGGTCATCACGATCCCCTTCGACACCGGCGCGCCCGGCGGCCACGGCAAGGTCCAGATCACCCTGGACCCCGGCCGCGTCGGCACCGACTCCCTCCAGGCGGTGGTCTACGGCCCCGACGGCGGCCTCGCCACGGTCCCCGAGCTCCGCGTCACCCTCACGCTCCCGGCACAGCGCCTGGGCCCCCTGGACACCAGGCTCACCGACCGCGGCGGCTACTGGTCCACCCCCGCCTTCACCGTGCCCCTGCCCGGCACCTGGACGATGAAGGCGACGGTCCGCGTGTCGGACCTGGATCAGGTGACGGTGTCGGCACCGGTGCGGGTGACGCGGTAGGGGCGAGGGGCCGGCGGGGTCAGACGGCGTGCAGGAAGAGCTGCGGGGACCAGCCCGTGCAGCTTTTGGGCCCCGCCTCGTCGATGGCGCCGGCGCACGCCCTGACCTTGAAGTTCCAGTCGCCGCGCGCGGGCGCGTCGACCGTCGCGACCCGGTACTCGCCCATGCGCAGCTGCCAGCTGTACCAGCCGAGCTGTGACGGATACGTGTACCGGACCTCGTAGTAGGAGTAGTGGGGGCTGGAATAGCCGCCGTAGTACACCCTCAGCGTGTTGGCACACCCGTCGAAGCGGGCACCGGCGTACGGGGTGCCCGCGTACGTGAACCGCTTGGGCGTCCCGCCCAGGTCGGTGCCGCCCCCCGGCGCGTACGCGTCCTCGGACGCGCACTGGCCCGCCGGAGCGGAGACAGGCACCCGTGCCCGCGCCGCGGTCGCCGTACCGCCCACGAAGACGACGGGGACCAGCAGAGCCGCGGCAGCAGCCACCACAGGGAACGAACGCCCCAAGGCCCTCACCTCCAGCGAAAGAACCTCAGCCACCACAGTGCACTTTCGCCCCATAGGCCGCATCCGCTGACCTGGATCACTGACCGCAGGCGCATCCGGCCGCTGCCGGGGTCTCCTCGGTGGCCTGGCTGGTGCGGCAGCCCTCGCCGGTGGTGTTGGGGTCGGCGCTCTTGCCGAGGGTGTCGGCGTCGGCCTTCACGACGTACACCTCCCAGGGTTCCTTGCCGGGGCCGTGGACCCAGACCTTGTCCTGGAGGGCGTAGCAGCAGGAGGTGTCGTTCTCCTCGACGGTGGCCAGGCCGGCCTCCTCCAGTCGGGTGGTGGCGGCGTTGACCTGTTCGGTGGACTCGACCTCGACGCCGAGGTGGTCCAGGCGGGTCTCCTCCCCGGGCTCGCCCTCGATCAGTACGAGCTTGAGCGGGGGCTCGGTGAGGGCGAAGTTGGCGTAGCCCTCGCGCCGCTTGGCCGGTTCGGTGCCGAACAGCTTCGAGTAGAAGGCGATCGAGGCTTCCAGGTCACTGACCCGCAGGGCGAGTTGAGCGCGAGACATGACGGGCTCCTATCCGGCTGTATTGATAGCTGTCGATGCAAGATTGCGGGTTGAATCGAAGGCTGTCAATATTGAGGCATGTCGAATCAAGAGCTGAGGGTGCTCGGTCGGAGCGATGACGCCGGAGCGTGCTGCCCCGGGCTGCTGACCGCCCCCCTGGACGAGGACCAGGCCGTAGAACTGGCGAAGGTGTTCAAGGCGCTGGGCGATCCGGTGCGGCTGCGCCTGCTGTCGATGATCGCCTCGCGGTCGGGCGGCGAGGTCTGCGTCTGTGACCTGACCCCGGCCTTCGACCTGTCCCAGCCGACGATCTCGCACCATCTGAAGCTGCTGCGGCAGGCGGGCCTGATCGACTGCGAGCGGCGCGGCACCTGGGTCTACTACTGGCTCGTCCCGGAGATGACCGACCGGCTCGCCGGCATCCTGACCCGTCCCGCCGGCGAGCCGCTGCCCGAGCGCACCGTGCCGGCCGGAGCCGCGTCGTGAGCACTGCCGCACCCGAAGGGAACGTGGCCGGACGCCTGTCCTTCGTCGACCGCTACCTGGCCGTCTGGATCCTCGCGGCCATGGCAGTGGGGCTCGGCCTGGGCCGCCTGGTTCCGGGGCTGGGCGACGCGCTGGCCAAGGTGACCGTGACCGGAGTCTCCCTGCCGATCGCCCTGGGCCTGCTCGTGATGATGTACCCGGTGCTGGCCAGGGTCCGCTATGACCGCCTCGGCACCGTCACCCGCGACCGCCGCCTGCTGCTGCCGTCCCTGCTGCTGAACTGGGTGGCCGGCCCGGCGCTCATGTTCGCCCTGGCGTGGCTGTTCCTGCCGGACCTGCCCGCCTACCGCACCGGCCTGATCATCGTCGGTCTGGCCCGCTGCATCGCCATGGTCATCATCTGGAACGACCTCGCCTGCGGCCACCGCGAAGCCGCCGCCGTCCTGGTCGCCCTGAACTCCGTCTTCCAGGTCATCGCCTTCTCGGCGCTGGGCTGGTTCTACCTCTCCGTCCTGCCCGGCCGGCTCGGCCTGGAACAGACCGGGCTGGACGTGTCCGTGTGGGAGATCGCCCGCAGCGTGTTCATCTTCCTCGGCATCCCGCTCGCGGCCGGCTACCTGACCCGACGCATCGGCGAGAAGGCGAAGGGCCGCACCTGGTACGAGACCAGGCTCATCCCGCGCATCGGCCCCTTCGCCCTGTACGGGCTGCTCTTCACGATCGTCGTCCTCTTCGCCCTGCAAGGCGACGCCATCACCTCACAGCCCTTGGACGTCGCCCGCATCGCTCTGCCGCTGCTGGTCTACTTCGCCGTCATGTGGGCCGGGTCCATGGCCCTGGGCCGCGCGGTCGGTCTCGACTACTCGCGGGCCACGACGCTGGCCTTCACCGCCGCGGGCAACAACTTCGAACTGGCCATCGCCGTCGCCATCGCCACCTTCGGCGCCACCTCCGGCCAGGCCCTCGCCGGCGTCGTCGGCCCCCTCATCGAAGTGCCTGTCCTCATCGGCCTGGTGTACGTCGCCCTGTACGCCCGCCGCTACTTCACCGCCCCCGCCGTCCCCGCCCTCCAGGAAGACCCCGCCCATGTCTGACACGGCCGTGCCGTCCGTGCTCTTCGTCTGCGTCCACAACGCCGGACGCTCCCAGATGGCCGCCGCCTTCCTCACCCACCTCGCGGGCGACGGCGTCCAGGTCCGCTCCGCCGGCTCCGCCCCGGCCGACACCGTGAACCCGGCCGTCGTCGCAGCCATGGCGGAGGTCGGCATCGACATCGCGGCCGAGGTACCCAAGGTGCTCACGGTGGAGGCGGTCCGGGCGTCCGACGTCGTGATCACTATGGGCTGCGGCGACACCTGCCCCGTCTTCCCCGGGAAGCGCTACCTCGACTGGGAACTCCCCGACCCGGCCGGGCAGGGCGTTGAAGCGGTCCGCCCGATCCGCGACGAGATCGAGAAGCGCATCCGCGGCCTGGTCGACGAGATCGCCCCGGCGAACTGACCGTGGGCACGGCCGGCCCGTACCGGCTGGGAGGAGTTCGGCGCCGCCGAGCTTCCGCGACACCGGTACGTCGCCGTTGACGAGTCGGCCGAGGTGCTCGGCCGGTTCGCCGCCGTGCCGGTTCCCGACCGATGCCGGCCTCCGCCGAGGAGAAGGACTCGGGCTGCCGCGCGCTCGCTCCACGCATGTGACCGGAGTCATGCTCAGGAAGGTCGCTCAGCAGGCCGGAGACGCCCTCTGGGCACCGCTCGGAGCGGGCCGGGAACCCGACGGAGACGGAAACCGAGACGGACGAACGCCAGAGGGCCGGACCACCTGACGTGGTCCGGCCCTCTGAGCTGGCGGAGGATACGAGATTCGAACTCGTGAGGGGTTGCCCCCAACACGCTTTCCAAGCGTGCGCCCTAGGCCTCTAGGCGAATCCTCCGCCGGAAACATTACATGACCGAGGGGAGTGCTCGCGAACTCGTTCCCGCAGGCCGTCCCCGGGTGGGGTCGCGGGCCCGATCGGGTTCGGACCGCCGCCCGCCATCGGGTACTGTGGGGCACAGCCCCTCACGCGGCGCTATCTGACTGAACTCCCCCAGGGCCGGAAGGCAGCAAGGGTAGGTCGGCTCTGGCGGGTGCGTGGGGGGCCCTTGCGTTCCGGGGCCCGGGGTGCGCGTCCAGGCGGGGCCGGTTGTCAGTGGGCGCCATTAACCTCGTATGCGTGTCGTCTCTCGCGCTGTACCGCCGCTATCGCCCGGAGACCTTTGCCGAGGTCATCGGGCAGGAGCATGTCACCGACCCGTTGCAGCAGGCGCTGCGGAACAACCGGGTCAATCACGCGTACCTCTTCAGCGGTCCGCGCGGATGCGGCAAGACGACCAGCGCGCGCATCCTGGCCCGCTGCCTGAACTGTGAGCAAGGTCCCACCCCGACGCCCTGCGGCGAGTGCCAGTCCTGTCGCGACCTCGCGCGCAACGGACCCGGATCGATCGACGTCATCGAGATCGACGCGGCCTCTCACGGTGGTGTGGACGACGCCCGTGAGCTGCGCGAGAAGGCCTTCTTCGGTCCCGCGAGCAGCCGCTACAAGATCTACATCATCGACGAGGCCCACATGGTCACGCCGGCCGGCTTCAACGCGCTGCTGAAGGTCGTCGAGGAGCCGCCCGAGCACCTGAAGTTCATCTTCGCGACCACCGAGCCCGAGAAGGTCATCGGGACCATCCGGTCGCGGACCCACCACTACCCGTTCCGGCTGGTGCCGCCCGGCACCCTGCGGGACTACCTCGCCGAGGTGTGCCAGAAGGAGGACATCCCGGTCGAGGACGGCGTGCTGCCGCTCGTCGTGCGCGCGGGCGCCGGCTCCGTGCGTGACTCCATGTCCGTCATGGACCAGCTCCTCGCCGGCGCCGGGGCGGACGGTGTGACGTACGCCATGGCCACCTCCCTCCTCGGCTACACCGACAGCTCCCTGCTCGACTCCGTCGTGGAGGCTTTCGCCACCGGTGACGGCGCCGCCGCCTTCGAGGTGGTCGACCGGGTCATCGAGGGCGGAAACGACCCGCGCCGCTTCGTCGCCGACCTGCTGGAGCGGCTGCGGGACCTGGTGATCCTCGCCGCCGTGCCCGACGCCGTGGAGAAGGGGCTCCTCGACGCCCCGGCCGACGTCCTGGAGCGGATGCAGGCCCAGGCCGAGACCTTCGGCGCCGCCGAGCTGAGCCGCGCCGCCGACCTGGTCAACGAGGGGCTGACCGAGATGCGCGGCGCCACCTCGCCCCGCCTCCAGCTGGAACTGATCTGCGCCCGCGTCCTGCTCCCCGCCGCCTACGGCGACCAGCGGTCCGTGATGGCCCGGCTCGACCGCCTGGAGCGCGGCGTCAGCTTCTCCGCCGGCGCCGGTGCGCCGGCCATGGGGTACGTCCCCGGTCCCGAGGCCCACGGCGGCGCCCTCGCACCGGGCGCGGGTGCCGGCGCCGGTCCGGGTGCCGGTGGCTCGCCCGTGCCGCCCGGTGGGGGGCCCGCGGCGGCTCGCGCGGCGGTCCGGGCCGTGGGGGGACCGGCCGGGTCCGGTACGCCGGCCGCGGTTCCGGCCGGTCCGGGCGGCCCCTCCGGTACGGCGGCTCCGGGTGAGTCCGCTCCGGTCGCCCCCGTCGCCCCGGCCGCTCCGGTTGCCCCGGCCGCTCCGGTGCCTACGACCCCTGCCCCTGCGCCCGCGCCCGCACCCGCTCCCGCTCCAGCCGCCCAGACCCCGGCTGCCCCCGCTCCCGGCGCCTGGCCCACCGCCGCCCCCGCCGGCGGCGGCCGACGCCCCGGCGGCTGGCCCACGGCCACCGCTCCCGGCGGCCAGCAGGGGCAGAGCCAGGGCGGGGGGCAGGGTCCCGGCCGTACGGTCGCGGCCCAGCCCCAGACCCAGCCGGCGCAGTCCGCGCCCGCCGCCCCGGCCCCGGCGCCCCAGGCCCCCGCCCCGGCCGCCCCCACCGGGGGGCTCGACCCGCGCGCGCTCTGGCCGAACATCCTGGAGGCCGTCAAGAACCGCCGCCGGTTCACCTGGATCCTGCTCAGCCAGAACGCCCAGGTGACCGGCTTCGACGGCACGACCCTCCAGCTCGGTTTCGTGAACGCCGGCGCGCGTGACAACTTCTCCGGCAGCGGCAGCGAGGACGTGCTGCGGCAGGCGCTGGCCGAGCAGTTCAACGTGCAGTGGAAGATCGAGGCGGTCGTCGACCCGTCGGGCGGCGGCTCTGCCCCACCGGTCGCCGGCGGCTACGGCGGAGGCAGCGGCTACGGCGGCTCTTCCGCCGGTGGCCATGGCGGCGCCCCCGGCGGCGGTGGCTACGGCGCCCCGGCCGCACCTCGCCCCGGAGCCTCCCAGTCGTCCCCGCAGCCGCCCGCCGCCCCGCGGAGCGGGACCCCTGCCGCGCCCGCCGCGCCCGCTCCGGCACCCCGGCCGGCCGCCCCACCGGAGCCGCCGCCCGTCTCCCCCGAGGACGACATCCCGGAGGACGACGACCCGGATCTCGACGAGTCGGCGCTCTCCGGGCACGAGCTGATCGTGCGGGAACTGGGGGCGACGGTGGTGGAAGAGTTCTCCAACGAGTGAGGGCCCCACGCATGGGGAACGGTCTCTTTGGAGGAAAGTCCAACAAACCCGGCGCCCAGGCTTCGGCAACCTTGCCATTAGGCTGACCCCCGTGAAGGTCCTCGTCATCGGCAGCGGCGCCCGCGAACACGCCCTGTGCCGCTCCCTGTCCCTCGACCCCGACGTCACCGCGCTGCACTGCGCCCCCGGCAACGCCGGCATCGCCGAGGTCGCCGAGCTGCACCAGGTCGACGCGCTCGACGGTGCCGCGGTGGCCGCGCTGGCCACCGGCCTCGGTGCCGAGCTGGTCGTCGTCGGCCCGGAGGCCCCGCTGGTCGCCGGCGTCGCCGACGCCGTCCGCGCCGCGGGCATCCCGGTCTTCGGCCCCTCGCGGGAGGCCGCGCTGATCGAGGGCTCCAAGGCCTTCGCCAAGGACGTCATGGCGGCGGCCGGCGTGCCGACCGCCCGCTCCTACGTCTGCACCACCGCCGAGGAGGCCGCCCAGGCCCTCGACGCCTTCGGCGCCCCCTACGTCGTCAAGGACGACGGTCTCGCCGCCGGCAAGGGCGTCGTCGTCACCTCCGACGCCGAGGCGGCCAAGGCGCACGCCGCCGAGTGCGAGCGCGTGGTGATCGAGGAGTTCCTCGACGGCCCCGAGGTGTCCCTGTTCGCCATCACCGACGGCGAGACGGTCGTCCCGCTCCAGCCCGCCCAGGACTTCAAGCGCGCCCTGGACGGCGACGAGGGCCCGAACACGGGCGGCATGGGCGCGTACTCGCCGCTGCCGTGGGCCGACCCGAAACTGGTCGACGAGGTGCTGGAGACGGTGCTCCAGCCGACCGTGGACGAGATGCGCCGCCGGGGCACGCCGTTCTCCGGGCTGCTCTACGCCGGTCTCGCGATCACCTCGCGCGGGGTCCGGGTCATCGAGTTCAACGCCCGCTTCGGCGACCCGGAGACCCAGGTCGTGCTGGCCCGGCTGCGGACTCCGCTGGCCGGTGTCCTGATGGCCGCCGCCACCGGCAACCTCGCCGACCTCGCGCCGCTGCGCTGGAGCGAGGACGCGGCCGTCACCGTCGTCGTCGCCTCGCACAACTACCCGGGCACCCCGCGCACGGGTGACCCGATCACCGGCCTGGACGAGGTGGCCGCCGAGGACGCCCCGCACGCGTACGTGCTGCACGCCGGCACCAAGCGGGACGGCGACGCGGTCGTCAGCGCGGGCGGACGCGTGCTGTCCGTCACGGCGACCGGTCAGGACCTGGCCGAGGCGCGCGAGCGGGCGTACCGGGCGGTGGGCCGGATCCGGCTCGACGGCTCGCAGCACCGCACCGACATCGCGGCGAAGGCGGCGCAGGCGGCACAGACGCAGGCGTGACCACGGCCGGTACGGCTCCCTCGTACCGCCCCTCGCACCCCATCAGGCCCCGGAGGCAATCCGGGGCCTGATCTTTGCTGTCTGTCACCCAGCTCTGACCAAAGCCATTCCATCGAGTGAGCAATCGCCCATATGGCTGACGGGGGCCGGTGCCCCAACTAGGGTGCCGCGCAAGCGTTCCGGCACTTGGCCCACCGGCATTGCGATGTCAGTGGCGGGTGCCACAGTGGGGGAGTGAGCAAGACCAGGGCAGCACGCGATCGCGAGGGAGGGGGCGAGATCGGCACGTGACCGGAATCGGTGTGGAGGCGGGCGCGCAGGCCGCGCGCTCCCGGGCCCTCGCCGTGCTGCGGGTCCGGGGCCGGGCGCTGGCCGTGGCGCTGCTGCCCGCGGGCACCGAGGTGATCCTGCTGACCGGTGCCTCCACCGGCCGTCTCGTCGGCCCGGGGTGGCACGCCGCCCGGTGGGTCGTCGGCGTGCTCGCGGTGCTGGTGCTGCTGGCCGCGGCCGGTATCGCGGTGGTCGTGGCCCGGGCCCGCCCCGCCATGAGTCCCACGGTGCCGGTCCCGGAGGGCTCCGCCCCCGACCTGTACGGGATGGTGCGCGACCTCGCCGACCGGCTGGACGTGCCGGTGCCCTCGGCCATAGCGCTCACCCCGGACTGCGACAGCTGGCTGGAGGACCGGGCCCATTCGGCCCACGGACCGCCCCCGCGTCCGGCGCCCGACGAGATAGCGGGCCCCGGCCGCCGCCGGACCCCGGTCGCGCCGGTCCTCGTCATCGGCTCGCCGTTCCTGTGGTGGATGCGCGTCGGCGAGCTGCGCGCGGTCCTCGCCCCGGTCATCGCCGGTACGGGTCCCTCGGCGCACCCGGACATAGCCGCCGCCCGCCGCTTCGTGCGGGGGCTGGACGCGGCCGTGGCCGTCGCCTCGACCCGGGGCCGCTGTCCGCTGACCCGCGGGGTGTGCGCCGCCCTCGGCTGGGTGGCCCGGCTGCTGCTGCGCGGCTGCCAAGAGCACGCGACCCAGATGGAGCGCGGGGTCGCGGCGGCAGCCGCCGAGCGCGCCCAGGCGGTGGACTACGGCCTGCGGATCGTCGCCCAGGAGCAGGTCGGGCTGGCGTACGCCGGCTGGGACCGGCTGCTGACGAGAGTGGCGCTGCCGGCCTGGCGGATGGGGCGGTGGCCGTCCCGGCTCGACGCGGGGGTGGTGGCGGCGCTCACCGAGCTCTCCCGCCGGGACCGGCTCGCCGAGGGCTTCGCCTCCCGGCTCGGCGAGCGGCCCGCGTGCGATCTCCTGGAGGAGCCCGGCGTGGTCGACGAGGCCGCCTCCCTCCTCGCAGCCCGGCTCTTCCACGGCGGTCCCGCCGAGTCGGGCTCCGACTGGGCGCCGGTGGACTGGCAGGCGTATCCCGAGGAGGTCGTGGACCGCACCTGGCGCGCCGAAGCGGCCCGCCTGCACCGCGTCCTGGACACCCTCGGCGTCCGCCCCTCCCTGGACCCCCGGACCCCCGACCCCGGCGGCCCCACCCTGGCCCGGGTCCTGGACCACCTCACGGCTACCGCCGAGGACGGAGCCTGGGGGGCGATGGACGCCGACGCGGGTACCGGTGCGGGTGCGGGTGCGGGTGCGGGTGCGGGTGCGGGTGCGGGTGCGGGTACGGGTGCGGCGGGGCCCGGGGCCGCCGGGGCTCCCGCAGCGACCGGCATGGGCGTGGCGGCTTGTGAGGCTTCCGGTGCCGGAGGGAACGGCGCTGGGGCCGACGTGGCTGCCAGGGCTGCCAGGGCTGCCGGGGCCTCCGGTTCCGGCTCCCGAGCGGACCAAGGCGCTCCGGGCGCCCGGGGCGCCGTGGCCGCTGGGGTTTCCGGCTCCGGAACTGACGGCGTCGGCACGGGGGCGATGGACGACCTGGCCACTGTGGCCGCCCCGGGTACGACGGGCGCCCCGACCCCGAGCCCTTCCGCCTCCGGGACCGGTCCCTCCGACTCCCAGGCCGACGACGCCGACGGACCAGCCCCCGCTGCTGCCCCCACCGATGTTCCCGCCGATCTGCCCACCGCTGTCCCCGCCGCCGACAGTGCCCCCACCGCCCGGGAGCCCGGCTCCCAGCTCCCCTTCGGTGAGGAGGAAGACCCCACCACCGAGCGCAGTGCCGCTCTCGCCGCCGGGCTGAGCGCCGAGCTCGCTCGGGAGGAGGCCGCCGGGGTGGACGCGGGCGCCGCGGGCCGGCGGAGTCCCGAGAGTGCCCAGTGGGACGAGTTCGCCTGCGGGCTGCCCCTCTTCCCGCTGCAACCCCAGCGCACCGCCCGCGAGCTGCTCGCCGACCACGTCACGGCGATGGTGTGCTGCGCGGCCGTGGACACCGCCGGTGCCGTCCCCGCCCTGGACTGGCTGGACGGTCCCTCCCTGCTGCTGGGCGGTGAGCGGGCCGCCGACCTGGCCCCCAAGGTCCTCACCCTCATCGAGGAGGGAGACCCGGGCCCGCTGCGCGACTGGCTGGCCGCGTCCGGCATACGCCCCGAGAAGCCGGTACGTCTCGTCTGACCGGACCGCAAGCCCGCGGCCCGCGCGTCGCACTCCGTAACGGAAAGACGACTTCCAGTTCAGGTCAATTCGCAACGACTAGTGACCGTCCCCGTGCGTTATGTGATGTGCTGGGACCGACCACGCCTTTGGCAAAGGCACGCGACATACGACAGTACGGCCGAGAACGACCGAGCACAGCGAGAACAGCGAGCACCACCGCGACAGGCACGGGGGCCTGAGGGAGGGGAGCGACCATGGCCTCGGACCACATCCGCCGCTGGGAGTCCGGAGCACTCGCGCACGCCGTCACGGACCCCTTCGGACAGGGCCCGGTGCCCTGGCTCCGCGGCAGTGAGACGTACTTCGACGACACCGGCCACGTCGTGCCGTGGTACGTCGACCCCAGCCCGCAGCAGCTCACCGGCGGCGACCGCGCACGCGTCCCGGCGCCCCGCACGTCCGGGCCCGGCCCCCGCTCGGCCGACGACGTGCACCGGCAGATCAAGGGCTTCACCTCCACCGGGGCGGTCGCGCCCGGCGAGGCGATCGACTTCCACATCACGGTCGACCCGCCGCAGCAGTTCAGCGTGGACATCTACCGCATCGGCCACTACGGCGGCGACGGCGCGTCCAAGATCACCACCAGCCCGCGCCTCTCCGGCATCGTCCAGCCCCCGCCGCTGACCGCCGACCGCACGGTCTCCTGCCACCACTGGTGGCTGTCCTGGCGCCTCCAGGTGCCCTCCTACTGGAGCATCGGTGCCTATGTGGCCGTCCTGACCACAGCCGACGGCTACCGCTCCCACGTGCCGTTCACGGTCCGCGACGACCACCCCGCCGACCTCCTCCTGCTGCTGCCGGACATCACCTGGCAGGCGTACAACCTCTACCCGGAGGACGGCCACACCGGCGCCAGCCTCTACCACGCCTGGGACGAGAAGGGCCGGCTGCTGGGGGAGGCCGACGCCGCGACCACCGTCTCCTTCGACCGGCCGTACGCCGGCGCGGGCCTGCCCCTGCACGTCGGCCACGCCTACGACTTCATCCGCTGGGCCGAGCGCTACGGCTACGACCTCGCCTACGCCGAGGCCCGTGACCTGCACGCCGGCCGGATCGACGCCACCCGCTACCGGGGACTGGTCTTCCCGGGCCACGACGAGTACTGGTCGGCGCCGATGCGCCGGACCGTCGAGGACGCCCGGGACCGTGGCACCTCGCTGGTCTTCCTCTCCGCCAACACCATGTACTGGCAGGTGGAGCTGGGCCCGTCCCCGTCCGGGGTCCCGGACCGGCTGCTGACCTGCCGCAAACGCAAAGGCCCCGGCCGGCCGGTGCTGTGGCGCGAGATCGACCGGCCCGAGCAGCAGGTGGTCGGCATCCAGTACGCGGGCCGGGTCCCCGAGCCGCACCCGCTGATCGTCCGCAACGCCGGCCACTGGCTGTGGGAGGCGACCGGCGCCCACGAGGGCGACGAGATCGCGGGCCTGGTCGCCGGTGAGGCGGACCGTTACTTCCCGCGCACCCCCCTGCCCGAGCACGACGAGCGCATCCTGCTCGCCCACTCCCCCTACACCGACAACGACGGCGCCCTGCGCCACCAGGAGACGTCGCTCTACCGCGCCCTCTCCGGCGCCTGGGTGTTCGCCTCCGGCACCTTCGCCTGGTCCCCGGCCCTGGACCGTCCGGGCCATGTGGACGCCCGGGTCCAGCGCGCCACGGCGAACCTGCTGGACCGCATCTGCAAACGCGACTGACACCACGCGCCCCCCACCCGGCACCCGCCCCACACCCCCGGGCGCGCCCTATCAGCCCCATACGGGAGAATCGAGGCATTGGACAGAACCACGGGGAGGAACCGTGTCCGGATTCGTAGAAAAGCCCGAGCCGATCGAGGTTCCGGGCCTGGTGCACCTGCACACCGGAAAGGTGCGCGAGCTGTACCAGAACGAGGCGGGCGACCTCGTGATGGTCGCCAGCGACCGCATCTCCGCGTACGACTGGGTGCTGCCCACGGAGATCCCCGACAAGGGCCGCGTCCTCACCCAGCTCTCCCTGTGGTGGTTCGACCAGCTCCGCGACCTCGCCAGGAACCACGTCATCAGCACCGAGCTGCCCGAGGGCGCCCCGGCCGACTGGGCGGGCCGGACGCTGGTGTGCAAGTCCCTGAAGATGGTCCCGGTGGAGTGCGTGGCCCGTGGCTACCTCACCGGCTCCGGCCTCGCCGAGTACCAGGAGTCCCGTACGGTCTGCGGCCTTGCCCTCCCCGAAGGCCTCGTCGACGGCTCCGAACTCCCCGCCCCGATCTTCACCCCCGCCACCAAGGCCGAGGTCGGCGAGCACGACGAGAACGTCTCCTACGAGGAGGTGGCCCGTCAGGTCGGCGCCGAGACCGCCGCCCAGCTGCGCCAGGCCACGCTCGCGGTGTACTCGCGCGCCCGGGACATCGCCCGGGACCGCGGGATCATCCTGGCCGACACCAAGTTCGAGTTCGGCTTCGAGGGCGACGTGCTCGTCCTCGCCGACGAGGTGCTCACCCCGGACTCCTCCCGCTTCTGGCCGGCCGACCAGTGGCAGCCGGGCCGCGCCCAGCCGTCGTACGACAAGCAGTTCGTGCGGGACTGGCTGACCTCGCCGGCGTCCGGCTGGGACCGCAAGAGCGAGCAGCCCCCGCCGGCGCTGCCGGAGGAGGTCGTGGCGGCGACCCGGCAGAAGTACGTGGAGGCGTACGAGCGGCTGACGGGCACCAGCTGGTCGTAGGGCATGAAGAAGACCCCGGTCCAGTGGACCGGGGTCTCATTCCCGAGCGGACGACGAGGCTCGAACTCGCGACCTCAACCTTGGCAAGGTTGCGCTCTACCAACTGAGCTACGTCCGCGTTGCGCCGTGGCGCGAGAGCAACTATACCCAACCTCGCCCGCGTGTGAGACGCACTGCCGCATGACGGTTCTCGGCACCGGGTTCCGTAGCCGCCGAGGAGGGGCGGTTCCGCGCGGTTCCCGGTGACAGCGCGGCCCGCCCGGCGCTCTGCGCGACCGGTGCTCCGTCGGCGGCCGGCTCCGGCGTCCCGGCCTTCCGCGCGGTCGGCGGGGAGCCCCGGGCGGAAAGCGCGTCGGCGGCCAACTCGGGTTCCCCGGAGGGGTGTCCGGCGTGTCCGGTGCGGATGATCTCGGCGAGCCGCCGGCTCCTGACGGCCTTCGGGACGAACCCGCGACCGCCGGCCGCGAGCGCCCGTTCCGCACATCCGGGCCGCCCGTGTCCGATGACGATCAGCGTCTGGCAACCGGGCAGTTCGGCACGCGGGATGTGGCGACCCTCACATCACCGGCGCCTCGGAGCCACCCGCCGCCTCGGACGGCACCAGTCGTACCGGAGCGCCCACGAATTGACTCCTTTCACAGGTGCCACGGACTCCGCCGGGTTCAGCGAACAAAGAAAAGACCCCGGTCCAGTGGACCGGGGTCTCATTCCCGAGCGGACGACGAGGCTCGAACTCGCGACCTCAACCTTGGCAAGGTTGCGCTCTACCAACTGAGCTACGTCCGCACTGCTCCCGATCGGCTCCCACCGATCGGTGCGAGCACCAGCCTACCTGATCCACAAGCGTGGTCGTGTCGGCGGTGCAGAGCGGGTGACAGGAATCGCACACTGCGCCTTCCCCCTGGAAGGGGGATGTTCTACTACTGAACTACACCCGCACGGTCCTCGGGATCCGGCCTGTCGGCCTCGCCCCTCGGCGTGTTCCAGACATTAGCTGATCAGCAGGGGGGTAGCGCAAGTCGAGTCCCCCGCAGGCCCCGTATGCCCCAAGTGCACGGCCCCCAGGGCCCTCTGACGGGCCCTGGGGACTCGCCCCTTCGCGGGCTCACTGCGCGGCGCTGAACGCCTCGTAGACCTTCTTCGGGATGCGTCCACGGGCGGGGACGTCCATCTTGTTGGCCTGGGCCCAGGCGCGGACGGCCGCCGGGTCCGGGGCGACCTCCGTCTGCTTGTACGCCTTGCCGGACCGCGACCGCTTGCGGCCGGCCTCGACGTAGGGCGCGAGCGCCTTGCGCAGTTTCTCGGCGTTGCTTTCGTTCAGGTCGATCTCGTACGACTTGCCGTCGAGTCCGAAGGCGATCGTCTCCGCCGCTTCCGAGCCGTCGATGTCGTCAAAGAGAGTGACCACGACCTTTTGCGCCACGAATATCGGTCCCTTCGTGCGGCACGTCGTTACAGCTCAACGCCGACGACATGCCGAGTATCGGCTATTGCCAATTCATTTGTACAGTGCCCGGCAATGCAAAGTGAAGCCCGACTAAATCCGTCCGCGTGTCCGGGCGCAATAGGTGTGAGGGACGGACTGTGGAACTTTCCCAGAACTTTTCACGGGCGTGTGGCTTCGACACCCGATCGTGATGCGCCTCACGTACTTTCCTCCAACTCTACTCGCGTAGAAATTTTGTGCGGGTAGTCTGAAGGAACCTGCTCAGCACCACACATCGGGAGTGCCAGTGGCACGCGTCGTAGTCGACGTCATGCTCAAGCCGGAGATCCTCGACCCCCAGGGCCAGGCGGTCCAGCGTGCGCTGCCGCGCCTGGGATTCGAAGGGATCTCGGACGTACGTCAGGGAAAGCGTTTCGAACTGGAAGTTGACGGGCCGGTCGACGAGGCCGCGCTCGCCCGCATCCGCGATCTTGCGGAATCCTTCCTCGCCAACACCGTGATCGAGGACTTCACGGTCCGGGTCGACGAAGTCGCGGAGGCGGCCAAGTGACCGCTCGTATTGGCGTCGTCACTTTCCCGGGAAGCCTGGACGACCGGGACACCCAGCGCGCGATCCGTATCGCCGGGGCGGAACCGGTCGCCCTCTGGCACAAGGACAAGGACCTCAAGCAGGTCGACGCCGTGGTGCTGTGCGGCGGTTTCTCCTACGGCGACTACCTCCGGGCCGGCGCCATCGCCCGCTTCTCGCCGGTGATGGAGCCGCTCGTCGAGCAGGCGAAGGCCGGACTGCCGGTCCTCGGCATCTGCAACGGCTTCCAGATCCTCACCGAGGCCCACCTCCTCCCGGGCGCGATGCTCGGCAACGACCACCTCCACTTCATCTGCCGCGACCAGAAGTTGCGGGTGGAGAACGCGGAGACCTCCTGGACCGCCGACTACCGCGCCGGCCAGGAGATCCACATCCCGCTGAAGAACATGGACGGCCGGTACGTCGCCGACGAGTACACGCTCGACAAGCTGGAGGCGGAGGGCCGCGTCGCCTTCCGCTACGTGGACTTCAACCCGAACGGCTCGCTGCGGGACATCGCCGGCATCACCAACGAGGCCGGGAACGTCGTCGGTCTCATGCCGCACCCCGAGCACGCCGTCGAGCCGCTGATCGGTACCGGCCGTACCGACGGGCTCCCGTTCTTCACCTCGATCCTCAAGAAGCTGGTCAACGCATGAGCCGGACGCCTCTGGACACGGTCGAGCACGCGGCCGCGACCCCCGACGTCGAGCTGCCCTGGGCCGAACTCGGCCTGAAGAAGGACGAGTACGAGCGGGTGGTGGAGATCCTCGGCCGCCGCCCCACCGGCGCCGAGCTCGCCATGTACTCGGTCATGTGGTCCGAGCACTGCTCGTACAAGTCCTCCAAGGTCCACCTGCGCCAGTTCGGCGAGAAGGCGCCGCAGAGCGACGCGCTGCTCGTCGGCATCGGCGAGAACGCCGGTGTGGTGGACGTCGGCCAGGGCTACGCCGTCACCTTCAAGGTCGAGTCGCACAACCACCCGTCGTACGTCGAGCCCTACCAGGGCGCGGCCACGGGTGTCGGCGGCATCGTCCGCGACATCATCGCGATGGGCGCCCGCCCGGTGGCGGTCGTGGACCCGCTCCGCTTCGGCGCGGCGGACCACCCCGACACCAAGCGCGTCCTGCCCGGCGTGGTCGCGGGCATCGGCGGCTACGGCAACTGCCTGGGCCTGCCCAACATCGGCGGCGAGGTCGTCTTCGACGCCTGCTACCAGGGCAACCCGCTGGTCAACGCCGGTGCCATCGGTGTGATGCGGCACGAGGACATCCACCTCGCGAAGGCCTCCGGCGCGGGCAACAAGGTCATCCTGTACGGCGCCCGGACCGGCGGCGACGGCATCGGCGGCGCGTCGATCCTGGCCTCCGAGACCTTCGACGACGCCAAGCCGTCGAAGCGGCCCGCCGTGCAGGTCGGCGACCCCTTCCAGGAGAAGCTGCTCATCGAGTGCACCCTGGAGGCGTTCCAGGAGAAGCTGGTCGTCGGCATCCAGGACCTCGGCGCGGCCGGTCTGTCCTGCGCCACCTCCGAGCTCGCCTCCAACGGCTCCGGCGGCATGCGCGTCACCCTGGACGACGTGCCGCTGCGCGACTCCACGCTCTCGCCCGAGGAGATCCTCATGAGCGAGTCGCAGGAGCGCATGTGCGCCGTCGTGGAGCCGGACAAGGTCGACCGTTTCCTGGAGATCTGCGAGAAGTGGGACGTCATCGCCACCGTCATCGGTGAGGTCACCGACGGCGACCGGCTGGAGATCTTCTGGCACGGCGAGAAGATCGTCGATGTCAACCCGCGCACGGTCGCGCATGAGGGCCCGGTCTACGAGCGTCCCTACGCGCGCCCCGAGTGGCAGGACGCCCTCCAGGCCGACGACGCGAACAAGCTGCCGCGCCCCGAGACGGGCGAGGAGCTGAAGGCCCAGGTCCTGAAGCTGGTCGGTTCGCCGAACCAGGCCTCCAAGAAGTGGATCACCTCCCAGTACGACCACTTCGTGCAGGGCAACACCGTCCTCGCCCAGCCGGAGGACTCCGGCATGATCCGCGTGGACGAGGAGACCGGTCTCGGCGTCGCCATCGCGACGGACGGCAACGGCCGCTACGCCAAGCTCGACCCGTACACGGGCGCCCAGCTCGCCCTGGCCGAGGCCTACCGGAACGTGGCGACCACCGGCGCCAAGCCGCTCGCGGTATCGGACTGCCTGAACTTCGGCTCGCCCGAGGACCCGGCGGTCATGTGGCAGTTCGCGGAGGCCGTGCGCGGTCTCGCGGACGGCTGCCGGCAGCTCGGCACCCCGGTGACCGGCGGCAACGTCTCGCTCTACAACCAGACCGGCGAGGCCGCCATCCACCCCACCCCGGTGGTCGCCGTGCTCGGCGTGATCGACGACGTCGCCCGCCGCACCCCGGTCGCCTTCCAGGAGGAGGGCCAGCTGATCTACCTCCTCGGCGACACCCGGGAGGAGTTCGGCGGCTCGGCCTGGTCCCAGGTGATCCACGACCACCTGGGCGGTCTGCCCCCGCAGGTGGACCTGGAGCGCGAGCGCCTGCTGGCCGAGATCCTGATCTCCGCCTCCCGCGACGGCATGATCGACTCCGCACACGACCTGTCCGACGGCGGTCTGGTCCAGGCCGTGGTGGAGTCCGCGCTGCTCGGCGGCAAGGGCGCGCGTCTGGTCGTACCCGACGGCCTGGACGCCTTCACCTTCCTGTTCTCCGAGTCGGCCGGCCGCGCGGTCGTCGCCGTGCCGCGCTCGGAGGAGGTCCGCTTCAACGACATGTGCGGTGCGCGCGGTCTGCCGGCCACCCGGATCGGTGTCGTCGACGGCGACGCGGTCGAGGTGCAGGGCGAGTTCACCCTCCCCCTCGCCGAGCTGCGCGAGGCCCACGAGGGCACGATCCCGGCGCTGCTGGCGTAGCGCACCCGGGGCCCACGGCCCGTACGGCGGTGCCGAAGCCCCCGCCCGGACCCCGTTCCGGGCGGGGGCTTCGGCATGCCGGAGGGGTCCTTGAGGACCTTCCGGATCCGGGAGATCGCCGCCGGGTCGGTCGTCATCTGGTCGCACGACGAGGGCGGGGAGCCGATGTCGGAGATCCGGCACGACCGACGTCGACTCCGCCGGCCGGGTCATCCACAGCGACCACGGGGTGATCACCCCGGCCGCCGGCCCCGCCCCGTGACCGAGGGTTCGACAACGACGAGGGCATGGCCCTCGGCGAGACCTGGACGTCCGGCCGCTGCAAGGGCTGGCACCCGCTGTACCTGGCCTCCGACGACAACGACAGCGACGACCAGATCACCCGTCTGTACGCGTTCGCGGTGAAGCTGCGCCCCTGAATAGGGTCACCGCCATGCCCACGGCCAAGAAACGCACCAGGACCTACGACCCCGTCAAGACCCGTACGGCGGTCCTCGCCCAGTTCACGAACGTGCGGGACGCCGTCCGCACCCTCGGTCCCGAACAGCTCGCCCTGCCGACCCGGCTCGGCGCCTGGACCGTACGGGACCTGATCGCGCACATCGGCATGGCGGTCACCGCCGTCCACCGGGCCCTGGAGCGGCCCGCCCCGCCCCGGCAGACCGTCACCGTGGTCGAGTGGCCGTTCTCCACCGGGTCGCACGCCGGCCGCATCGACGGCGTCACCCGGGACCTGGCCACCGCCCACCCGGACCTCGGCGCCTACCTCGACGACGCCGGCCGGAGCCTGCGCGCCCTGCTGGACGAGCACCCCGGCGGCCGGCTGCTGGAGATCGGCGCGGGCGCCCTGCCGCTGGGCGACTACCTCGTCACCCGCGCTCTCGAACTCGTCGTCCACACCGACGACCTGAACGCCGCCGTCCCCGGCCTGGAGGTGCCGTACGACCGGCAGGCCCTGGCCGCCACCACCCGGCTGCTCGCCGACGCCCTCGCCGTGAAGGCGCCCGGCGGCTCCACCGAAGTGCGGGTGCCGCCGTACGCGGTCGTGCAGTGCGTCGAGGGCCCCCGGCACACCCGAGGCACCCCGCCCAACGTCGTGGAGACCGACCCGCTGACCTGGATCCGGCTCGCCACCGGCCGTACGGCCTGGGCGGACGCGCTGGCCGCCGCCAAGGTCAGCGCGAGCGGGGAGCGGGCGGACATCGGGGGGCTGCTGCCGGTCATGGCGTAGCGGAACCCGGGCCCGCCCGCGTACGTCGAATCACCATGAACCGGTACAAGCAACGTGTGACCCTGGCGGTGGCCGCCGTGCTTCTCCCGTTCACGGTGGCCTGTGGCGGTGAGAAGGCGGACAGTGAAGCGGTGGGCGTCCAGCAGCCGGTGACCGGGATCGACTGGCGGGTCGACGGCATCACCGTCGGCGCCGCCACCCGGCACGCGCCCGCCACCGCCCGCCTCCGCATCGACGAGGACGGCAAGGCGGCCGGCAACCTGGGCTGCAACCACTTCAGCGCCCGCGCCACCGTGAGCGGGGACCGCATCACCATCGGTGACCTGCGCACGACCAGGATGGCCTGCGGCGAGGAGCGCATGGCCTTCGAGCGCGCCCTCGCGCGCATCCTCACCACCGGCACGCTCACCGCCAGGGCCGACGCCGGGAAGGCGACGCTCACCGACGGCGACGGTGACCGCGTCCACCTCAGCCGGAACACCCCCGGATGATGTGCGACACCTCACTCACGAATACGGCGAAGACGCCCGTGACCGGCCCGTACGGCCCGTCCGCAGTTCCCCTCGATCGCTGAGATCCCGCTCTGACCAGGGGAAACGCGGAATCCACCAAGGTGATCCAGACCGTCCGGCCCGTTAGGGGCGCGTATCCCCAATTCGGACCAGTGGTCGACCTCGCCTACACTCGGTTGCGTGCCACGTGGTGACGGTCGACTCAATCACGATCTGCTTCCCGGCGAGAAGGGCCCCCAGGACGCTTGCGGCGTCTTCGGCGTCTGGGCTCCGGGTGAAGAGGTCGCAAAGCTCACGTACTTCGGGCTCTACGCCCTCCAGCACCGGGGTCAGGAATCCGCGGGAATCGCGGTCAGCAACGGCTCCCAGATCCTCGTCTTCAAGGACATGGGACTGGTCTCCCAGGTCTTCGACGAGACCTCGCTCGGTTCGCTCCAGGGTCACATCGCGGTCGGACACGCCCGCTACTCGACCACCGGAGCCTCCGTGTGGGAGAACGCCCAGCCGACGTTCCGTGCCACCGCGCACGGCTCGATCGCGCTCGGCCACAACGGCAACCTGGTCAACACGGCGCAGCTCGCCGAGATGGTCGCCGACCTCCCGAACGACAACCACAGCCGCTCCACCCGGGTCGCGGCCACCAACGACACCGACCTGCTGACGGCCCTGCTGGCCGCCCAGGTCGACGAGGACGGCAAGCCGCTGACCATCGAGGAGGCCGCGCACGCGGTGCTCCCGAAGGTCAAGGGCGCGTTCTCCCTCGTCTTCATGGACGAGCACACCCTCTACGCCGCCCGTGACCCGCAGGGCATCCGCCCGCTGGTCCTCGGCCGGCTGGAGCGCGGCTGGGTGGTCGCCTCCGAGACCGCCGCGCTGGACATCACCGGCGCGAGCTTCGTCCGCGAGATCGAGCCGGGCGAGTTCGTCGCCATCGACGAGAACGGCCTGCGCAGCTCCCGATTCGCGGAAGCGAAGCCCAAGGGCTGTGTCTTCGAGTACGTGTACCTGGCCCGCCCGGACACCGACATCGCCGGCCGGAACGTCTACCTCTCCCGCGTGGAGATGGGCCGCCGGCTGGCCAAGGAAGCCCCCGTAGAGGCCGATCTGGTCATAGCGACCCCGGAGTCCGGCACTCCGGCCGCCATCGGTTACGCGGAGGCCTCCGGCATCCCCTTCGGTGCGGGTCTCGTGAAGAACGCCTACGTCGGGCGTACGTTCATCCAGCCCTCGCAGACCATCCGCCAGCTGGGCATCCGGCTGAAGCTGAACCCGCTGAAGGAAGTCATCAAGGGCAAGCGCCTGGTCGTCGTCGACGACTCGATCGTGCGCGGCAACACCCAGCGTGCCCTGGTCCGCATGCTCCGCGAGGCCGGCGCCGCCGAGGTCCACATCCGGATCTCCTCGCCGCCCGTGAAGTGGCCCTGCTTCTTCGGCATCGACTTCGCCACCCGCGCGGAACTGATCGCCAACGGCATGTCGATCGAGGAGATCGGCACCAGCCTCGGCGCCGACTCGCTCGCCTACATCTCCATCGACGGCATGATCGAGGCGACCACGATCGCCAAGCCGAACCTGTGCCGCGCCTGCTTCGACGGCGAGTACCCGATGGAGTTGCCGGACCCGGAGCTGCTCGGCAAGCAGCTGCTGGAGACCGAGCTGGCGGCCGGTCCGGCCGCGACCGCGGCGACCGACGCGATCCGCCGCCCGTAAGTTCTGCCGTACGACACGAAGGTTCTCACCCCATGTCTGAGACGACTGGTGCCAGCTACGCAGCCGCGGGCGTCGACATCGAAGCGGGAGACCGCGCCGTAGAGCTCATGAAGGAGTGGGTGAAGAAGACCCAGCGCCCCGAGGTCCTGGGCGGCCTCGGCGGCTTCGCCGGGCTCTTCGACGCCTCCGCCCTCAAGCGCTACGAGCGCCCGCTGCTCGCCTCCGCCACGGACGGCGTCGGCACGAAGGTCGACATCGCGCGCCGGATGGGTGTCTACGACACCATCGGCCACGACCTGGTCGCCATGGTCATGGACGACATCGTGGTGTGCGGTGCCGAGCCGCTGTTCATGACCGACTACATCTGTGTCGGCAAGGTGCACCCCGAGCGTGTCGCGGCCATCGTGAAGGGCATCGCGGAGGGCTGTGTGCTGGCCGGGTGCGCCCTGGTGGGCGGTGAGACGGCCGAACACCCCGGCCTGCTGGGCGAGGACGACTTCGACGTCGCCGGCGCCGGTACGGGCGTGGTGGAGGCTGACCGGCTGCTCGGCGCGGATCGCATCCGCACGGGTGACACCGTGATCGCCATGGCGTCCTCCGGGCTTCACTCGAACGGGTACTCCCTGGTCCGCCACGTGCTGCTGAACACGGCGGGCCTGGCCCTGGAGTCGGAGGTGGCCGAGCTGGGCCGCACCCTCGGCGAGGAGCTGCTGGAGCCCACGAAGATCTACTCGCTGGACTGCCTGGCACTGACCCGCACGGCCGAGGTGCACGCCTTCAGCCACATCACCGGTGGCGGGCTCGCCGCGAACCTGGCCCGGGTGATCCCGGACGGGCTGCACGCCGTGGTCGACCGCTCCACCTGGACCCCGGGCGCGATCTTCGACCTGGTCGGGACGACCGGGAACGTCGAGCGCCTGGAGCTGGAGAAGACCCTCAACATGGGCGTCGGCATGATCGCGATCGTCCCGGAGGAGTCCGCGGAGGTCGCCCTCGCGACGCTGGCCGACCGGGGTGTCGACGCCTGGGTCGCCGGTGAGATCACCGAGCGGGGCGCCAAGACCACCGGCGCGGAGCTGGTGGGGGACTACGCGGTCTGACCGGGCGGACAGCACAGAAGCCGGTCGGTGGCTGTGCCACCGACCGGACTGGTGCTCAGTGCAAGGTCAAGCGCCTCGACGGTGCTGTGCGGGACCCTCGTCCTCGTCCTCGTCGTCCTCATAGAGGTCGGCGTAGCGGGAGTACAGGTCGTCGTCGTCTTGCTCATCGTCCGTGAAACGGTCGCCGTTCGGCGACTGGTTCGACGTCGATGCGCCCAGCTCCTCGGCCAGGCGTGAGAGGTCCGTCCCGCCGCTGTTGTACTTCAGCTGGCGGGCGACCTTCGTCTGCTTGGCCTTGGCCCGGCCGCGCCCCATGGCTCGACCCCCTCAACGACGGGGCTCGACGGCCCCAGAGTCTGACACGCGTTCATGATCTGGAACGGACTCTCCATGGAGAGGCCGGTCCGTAGGGCTTCCACGGTACCTGAGCCCGCGCCCATACGGTACGTCGCCCGCAGCACGCGCGTGTGCCCAGGACCTTCGAGGCGCCCTGTCCTCGCTGGTCAGTGGCGATTTTAACCACTTATCGGGGAACGACCCGCCGGGGGAAGTGAGAGTTCTCTCTAAGTTCCCGCCGACGGGTACCGCTCATGTGTGCGATCGGCTCAGCGCGCGGCGTGGGTCGCGCGGGCGTCGGCCATCCGCTGCTCGGCGATCCGGTCGGCCGCGGCGGCCGGCGGAATCCCGTCTTCCTTCGCACGTGCGAATATGGCCAACGTGGTGTCGAAGATCTTCGCCGCCTTCGCCTTGCACCGGCCGAAGTCGAACCCGTGCAGCTCGTCGGCCACCTGGATCACCCCGCCGGCGTTCACCACGTAGTCCGGCGCGTAGAGGATCCCGCGGTCGGCGAGGTCCTTCTCCACACCCGGGTGGGCCAGCTGGTTGTTGGCCGCACCGCAGACCACCCGGGCGGTGAGCACCGGGACGCTGTCGTCGTTCAGGGCGCCGCCGAGGGCGCAGGGCGCGTAGACGTCGAGCCCCTCGACCCGGATCAGCTCCTCGGTGGTGGCGACCGCCGTGACCCCCACCGGGTACTGCTCCAGGATCCGCTGGACGGCGTCCACGCGCACGTCCGTGATCACGATCTCCGCGCCCTCGTCCCGCAGGTGCTTCACCAGGTGGCGGCCGACCTTGCCGACGCCGGCGACGCCGACCCTGCGACCGCGCAGCGAGGGGTCGCCCCACAGGTGCTGGGCGGAGGCGCGCATGCCCTGGTAGACCCCGAAGGCGGTGAGCACGGAGGAGTCGCCGGCGCCGCCGTTCTCGGGGGAGCGGCCGGTGGTCCAGCGGCACTCGCGGGCCACCACGTCCATGTCGGCGACGTACGTGCCGACGTCGCACGCGGTGACGTAGCGACCGCCGAGGGAGGCGACCATGCGGCCGTAGGCGAGGAGCAGCTCCTCGGTCTTGGCGCGCTCCGGGTCGCCGATGATCACGGCCTTGCCGCCGCCGTGGTCCAGCCCGGCCATGGCGTTCTTGTACGACATGCCGCGCGCGAGAGCGAGGGCGTCGGCGACGGCCTCCGCCTCGGTCGCGTACGGGTAGAAGCGCGTGCCGCCGAGGGCGGGGCCCAGGGCGGTGGAGTGGATCGCGATCACGGCCTTGAGGCCGCTGGCGCGGTCCTGGCAGAGCACAACCTGCTCATGGCCGCCCTGGTCCGCGTGGAACAGGGTGTGCAGGACATCAGCAGGCGCGCCGGTTACGTCGGTCACTGTGGTGACTCCTGTGTACTAGCGGCGAGTGGGGTGCGGTCCCCGTACGGGTGGCGGGGAACCGTGGCATGAGCGTAGAGCCTCGGTTCACTCACCATCCGTGCAGTGTTCAGGATCACTCTCCGGAGCCCGCTGTGCACGTATGCGCGTGGCACGATTTGCAGTGGTTTCGAGCCGGGTCCGATGGGGAGGGAGCAGGCGTGCCGAAGGTGTCCTCCGTGGTCGTCCCCTATGCCGCGTACCTGCGCGTGTACGAGCCGCTGGGCGCCTTCCCGGAGCCGGAGCGCGGTCACTGGGCGCGCTACGCCCGCCGCTCCGACCGCCCCTCGTACCAGGACGAGCTGCGTCGCTCCCTGGCCGGGCTGCTGCCCGTCCCGCCGATCGCGGTGCCGGTGCACGAGAGCAGCGACGCCTTCGTGCTGGAGGTCGACGGGGTGGTCTGCGTGTGCCCCTGGCGGACCCGGCTGCGCGGCTGGCAGGCCCTGGAGGAGCTGGCCGAGGAGCTGCCCCCGCCGGTGCTGGACGCGGCGCTGCCGCCGGTGGTGCGCCGGCAGGCCGCCCAGGACTACGAGCGCTGGCTCGCCCGCAACCCCGACGCCCGCCCGTGGATCCGCACGGCGACCTGGCAGGTGCCGCTGAACTGGTTCGTGCTGGTCTCGGACGAGGAGCGGCGGTACGACAAGGGGACCGCGGACGTGCCCCCGGTGCTGCGCTACCGCACGCCGATGGTGCAGGCCCGGCGCCGGGTGGCGAGGGCGCTGCGCACGCTGAAGGACGCCGTCGAGGAGGGCCCGCTGATCGACGGTCTGGTGGACGTCGGCCGCTGGCTGGAGGAGTTCCACCCGCGCTCGCTGGTGGAGCTGGACTACGGCGGCCTGGTGCACGTGCTGCCGGCCGGCGAGCTGGAGGGCGACCACTCGGCGGCGGACGTGGCAGCCGGGATCGAGGCGCTGCGCCGGGGTGACGGGGCGGCAGCCGGGGAGGCCTACGGGCGGCTGGTGGACCGGTGGCGGGCGGTACGGGACCGGCGTTCCGCGAACTGAGTGACCTACGTCACGGTCAAACCGGTGAGGGAGGACGTACGTTCTACTCGCCTAGACCACCTGACGGGGCGTCGGTTCCAGTCCGGACGTATGTCCCAAGGGTGATGGACGGCACTTAACCGGCTCTTGCGCCTCTTGGCACCCCTCGTGCCAAAATAGGACAAGGAGTCCGGGGAGGGCTCCATCCGTCCACCTGTGCTCCACGTTGGGCGGATTTCTCAGCATTGCACGCTTTGGGGGGTCTGGTGACTCCTGATCGTCCTGTGACTGATCGTCACAGTGGCGTGACTGTCCGCTATGGCATGGTCCATCGGCTTCCGTCGCTGATGAACACCTGGGAGGGCAATTCCATCGGTTTGGCCGACGCGGCTGGACAGATGGTGTAGTTGTAGTGCCGAGGACAAGCCGTTCGTCCTATAACCGACTCGACTCGCGTCCGCCATTTCGGGCAACGCGGGTCAAGGTGCAGAATTTAGAGGAAAGAACCGAGAAGGTTCGGTTCTCCCGAGGAGGCCGCTCATGACCGCTCGCACCCCTGATGCCGAGCCGCTGCTGACCCCGGCTGAGGTCGCCACCATGTTCCGCGTCGACCCCAAGACGGTCACGCGGTGGGCGAAGGCCGGCAAGCTCACGTCCATCCGTACGCTCGGCGGGCACCGCCGCTACCGCGAGGCCGAGGTCCGCGCGCTGCTCGCGGGCATTCCGCAGCAGCGCAGCGAGGCCTGAACAACTCAATAACCGGGCAAGACGGTCGGTTCCCCCAACTGGCCGAGGCGCCCGAAACCCTAGCTCCAAGCGACGCGGGACCTGCCCCAACAGGCCCCTCGCCCAAGCCGAAGAGAACGTTGTAGGCAAGCGACACAGGGTGCGTCGTAGATCGCGCTGGACTCCGCCGGGTCCAGCGCGATCTTTTTTGTGCGCAGGTCGGGACTGTGGGCGGCTCTTGTGAGCGTCCTTGTCGGAGTCTGGGGAGGGGTGTCGGAACGGCTGTGTGCTCCCCCTGGGAGCGGTGCAATTGCACATATTAAATTGACCCGTTGTATGGCGGGGGTAAGTACCGTTGTTTCAAAAACTCATGCGGTGACTCCCGTCACATGTCTGGACGCTTGTTGCCTGCGGCTCGTATGCGTTAGAGGAGCGTCCGGACGGGGTGGTGCGTGCCCCAGACTCCCACGCCTGTACGGAGGTTGGGGCCGGCGGAGGTCAGGTGCGACGAGTGGCCTCGCCGTCCTCGGGGGCCTCCTGCCCGGCCTCCTGGGCCTGCGGGGCGGCATCCATCGCCAGCCGCAGGAGGTGGTGACAGATGGGGCAGTGGCGGGTGAGGTGCCGGTAGGAGGAGGCGGCCGACAGATGCGCCCTCAGGAGCGCCCGTGTCTCGTGCCTGACCGACGCCGCCATACGCCACCTCCGGGGGCCGCACAGGGGGAACGAGCCCTGCTCCCTGAGTACCGAGGGAATGTGACGCCGTCAAGACGGCGCGGGCTCCGCGAGCCTCGCCCTCGAACGCCGGGCGGGCCGGTTCCCGCCGACCGGAGCCATGACTGAGGCCCGCTGCCCTTCGAGGCCGCGGGCCTGGACTTCCGGGATATGACTGAGGCCCGCACTCCCTCGACGGGATGCGGGCCTCGGCTTCTATGCGGTCCTGACGGGATTTGAACCCGCGGCCTCCACCTTGACAGGGTGGCGAGCACTCCAAACTGCTCCACAGGACCAGGTTTCGCGGCGCTTTTTCCTGCGTTGCGCTGCGAGAAGAGACTGTACAGGAGGGTGAGGGTCCTGGTCGAACTCACCCTCCGTACGGGAGCGGTTACGGGACGGCCGCGTCGATCGCCTTGACGATCCGCTTGTCGGAGACGGGGTACGCCGTGCCCAGCGCGTGGGCGAAGTAGCTCACCCGCAGCTCCTCCAGCATCCAGCGGATGTCCAGGACGGCGGACGGCACCGGGCGGCCCTTGGGGAGCTGTTCCAGGAGCCAGGCGTACTCGTCCTGCATCTCGTGGACCTTCTCCATGCGGGTCGTGTCCCGCTGGACGTTCGTCGGCATCTGCTGAAGGCGCCGGTCCGCGGCCACCAGGTAGCGCATCAGGTCCGGCAGGCGCCCTATGCCCGCCCAGGTGACGAAACCGGGCTTCACGAGGGCGTCCAGCTGCTTGCGGACGTCCGTCAGGTTCGCGAGCAGCGTGGGGCTGCCGACGGCCTTCAGCCGGCGCTCACAGGCCTGCCAGGCGGCGAGGACCTGCTGCACCTGGGCGACCGTGCGGACCGTGGTGTCCACGATCTCCGCGCGCACCTGGTCGTACAGCTTCCGGTACGACTCCTCGTCCCACGCCGGCCCTCCGAAGTCCGCGATCAGCTTGTCCGCCGCGGCCATCGCGCAGTCGTCGAACAGGGCCTGGATCGAGCCGTGGGGGTTGGCCGAGAGGGCCAGTTTCTGGGCGTTCGTCAGCTTCTCGGACGCGAACTTCGCCGGATTCACCGGGATGTTGCGCACGATGAGGCGTCGGGTGCCCCTCCACATGGCCTCCGCCTGCTCCGCCTCCGTGTCGAAGAGGCGGACGGAGACCGTGTCGCCGTCGTCCACCAGCGCCGGGTACGCCTTGACCGGCTGGCCGGCCCGGCGTGTCTCGAAGACGCGGGTGAGGGTGCCGATCGTCCAGTCCGTCAGGCCCTTGCGCTCCAGGGACTCCCCGCCCTCGCGGGACGCGGTCGCCGCCGCTGCCTGCGACAGGGCCTTGCGAGCCTTCGGCTTGAGCTGGAGCTTCAGCGTCTCCAGATCCTTGTCCTCGGCCAGCTTCCGGTGCCGCTCGTCGACGATCCGGAACGTGATCTTGAGGTGGTCGGGGACCTTGGCCCAGTCGAAGTCCTCCGCCTCGAACGGGACGCCGACCATCCGCTTCAGCTCGCGCGCCATCGTGACGGTCAGCGGCTCCTGGAGGGGCACCGCCTTCTCCAGGAACGCCTTCGCGTAGTTCGGCGCCGGTACGTAGTGGCGGCGGATCGGCTTCGGCAGGGAGCGGATCAGCTCCGTCACCACCTCCTCGCGCAGGCCCGGGATCTGCCAGTCGAAGCCCTCGTCCGTGACCTGGTTGAGGACCTGGAGCGGGATGTGGACCGTCACACCGTCGGCGTCCGCACCCGGCTCGAACTGGTACGTCACCCGGAACTTGAGCTGCCCCTGCCGCCAGGTGTCGGGATAGTCGGCCTTGGTGACCGCCTCCGCGGACTCCCGGATGAGCATCTCCCGCTCGAAGTCCAGGAAGTCCGGCTGCTCGTGCCGCTTCCGCTTCCACCAGGAGTCGAAGTGGGCGCCGGAGACGACGTGTTCGGGCACCCGCTGGTCGTAGAACTCGAAGAGCGTGTCGTCGTCGACCACGATGTCCCGGCGCCGGGCGCGGTGCTCCAGCTCCTCGACCTCGCTGAGCAGCTTGCGGTTGTCGGCGAAGAACTTGTGGTGCGTGCGCCAGTCGCCCTCCACGAGCGCGTTGCGGATGAACAGCTCGCGGGAGACCTCCGGGTCGATCCGGCCGTAGTTCACCTTCCGCTGGGCGACGATCGGGACGCCGTACAGCGTGACCTTCTCGTACGCCATCACGGCCGCCTGGTCCTTCTCCCAGTGCGGTTCGCTGTACGTCCGCTTGAGCAGGTGCCCGGCCAGCGGTTCGACCCATTCCGGCTCGATCTTGGCGTTGACCCGCGCCCAGAGTCGGCTCGTCTCCACCAGCTCGGCCGACATCACGAACTTCGGCTGCTTCCTGAACAGCGCCGAGCCCGGGAAGATCGCGAACTTGGCGTTGCGGGCGCCCAGGTACTCGTTCTTGTTGCCGTCCTTCACGTCCTTCATCCCGACGTGGGAGAGGAGGCCGGCGAGCAGGGAGACATGGACGCGGTCGGCGGGGGCCTCGTCCTCGTTGAGGTGGATGCCCATCTGCTTGGCGACCGTGCGCAGCTGTGTGTAGATGTCCTGCCATTCGCGAATGCGCAGGAAGTTCAGGTACTCCTGCTTGCACATCCGGCGGAAGGACGACGAGCCGCGCTCGCGCTGCTGCTCGCGGACGTACCGCCAGAGGTTCAGGTAGGCGAGGAAGTCGCTGGTCTCGTCCTTGAAGCGGGCGTGCTGCTGGTCGGCCTGGGTCTGCTTCTCGGCCGGGCGCTCGCGCGGGTCCTGGATGGACAGCGCGGCGGCGATGACCATGACCTCGCGGACGCAGCCGTTCTTGTCGGCCTCCAGGACCATCCGGGCCAGGCGGGGGTCGACGGGGAGCTGGGCCAGCTTCCGGCCGGTGTCCGTGAGCCGCTTGCGGGGGTCCTTCTGGTCCGGGTCCAGCGCGCCGAGCTCCTGGAGGAGCTGCACGCCGTCGCGGATGTTGCGGTGGTCCGGCGGGTCGATGAAGGGGAACTTCTCGATGTCGCCGAGGCCGGCCGCGGTCATCTGGAGGATGACGGAGGCCAGGTTCGTCCGCAGGATCTCCGCGTCCGTGAACTCCGGGCGGGTGAGGAAGTCGTCCTCGGCGTACAGGCGGATGCAGATGCCGTCGGACGTACGGCCGCAGCGGCCCTTGCGCTGGTTGGCGCTGGCCTGGCTGACCGGCTCGATGGGCAGCCGCTGGACCTTGGTGCGGTGGCTGTAGCGGCTGATCCGGGCGAAGCCGGGGTCGATGACGTACTTGATGCCCGGCACGGTCAGGGAGGTCTCGGCGACGTTGGTGGCCAGAACGATCCTGCGCCCGGTGTGCGGCTGGAAGACCCGGTGCTGCTCGGCGTGCGAGAGCCGGGCGTAGAGGGGGAGCACCTCTGTGAAGCGGTACTTCTTCTTCTCCAGCGCGTCCGCGGTGTCCCGGATCTCCCGCTCGCCGGACAGGAAGACGAGGATGTCGCCCGGTCCCTCGGCCTGGAGTTCCTCCACGGCGTCGCAGATGGCGGTGATCTGGTCGCGGTCGGCGTCGTCCGAGTCCTCTTCGAGGAGCGGCCGGTAGCGCACCTCCACGGGATACGTCCGGCCGCTGACCTCGATGATCGGGGCGTCGCCGAAGTGCCGGGAGAAGCGCTCCGGGTCGATGGTCGCCGAGGTGATGACGACCTTCAGGTCGGGCCGCTTCGGCAGCAGCTGGGCGAGGTAGCCCAGCAGGAAGTCGATGTTGAGGGACCGCTCGTGGGCCTCGTCGATGATGATCGTGTCGTAGGCGCGCAGCTCGCGGTCGGTCTGGATCTCGGCGAGCAGGATGCCGTCCGTCATCAGCTTGATGAAGGTGGCGTCCGGGTTCACCTGGTCGGTGAACCGCACCTTCCAGCCGACGGACTCGCCGAGGGGCGTCCTCAGCTCCTCCGCGACCCGCTCGGCGACGGTCCGGGCGGCGATCCTGCGGGGCTGGGTGTGCCCGATCATGCCGCGCACGCCCCGGCCCAGCTCCAGGCAGATCTTCGGGATCTGGGTGGTCTTCCCGGAACCGGTCTCACCGGCCACGATGACGACCTGGTGATCGCGGATGGCGGCCGCGATCGCGTCCTTCTTCTGGCTGACCGGCAGCTGCTCGGGGTAGGTGACGGCCGGCACGCGCGAGCGCCGCTCGGCCATCCGGGCCTCGGCCTTGCCGATCTCGCCGTCGATCTCGGCGAGGACGGTGGCACGGGCCTCCGGCTTACGGATCTTGCGTGCGCCCTCCAGCCGCCGCCCGAGCCGATGCGCGTCGCGCAGCGACAGCTCGGTCAGACGGGGTGCGAGGGTGCCGAGGGCGGGGGCGGGATGCGTAGACATACGCGGTCCAGGATCTCACCTGGGGCGAAAAACAAGCGAACGATTTGACCGGGGCGCGATGTCACGGCATGACCTAGCGTGGTCGATATGCCTGATTCCCCTCACGGAGACCACGGCCGCCCCCCGACCCGCGCGGAGCGCTGGGCGGCGTTCACGGCATCCCCCTTCCTCCCCGCCACGGTCCTGCTCCTGATCATCGCCGCCGCGGCCGGCTTCTTCGCCGGGTCCTACACGTACGCCATGGCGAACCCGACCCCGCACAGCATCCCCACGGCGGTGACCGGCGCCTACGACCAGCCCGCGGCCCGGCGGTTCGTCGACGGCATGGAGGAGGCGCTCGGTGCCTCCTTGAAGCTGCGGCCGTACGCCAACCGGGAGGACGCGGTACGGGCGGTGGACCAGCAGAAGGTCTTCGCGGTGGTCGACGCGCCCGCCGGCGGCCGGACGATCACCCTCGACGTGTCGGGGGCGTCCGGTGCGACGGTGGCGCAGGTGCTGGGGGAGGCGGCGTTGAAGGTCGGCAAGGCCACGGGCAGCACCGTGGTGCTCCACGACCTGAAGCCGTTGCAGAAGGGCGACCCGAGGGGTCTGGCCATCTTCTACATCTCCCTGGCCGCCGTGATCATCGGATTCGTCGGCGCCATCCAGCTCAGCGTGCACGCGTCGGCGCTGAACCCGCTGGAGCGGATCTGCTTCACCGTGGCCTACGCCCTGCTCGGCGGGTTCACGATCGCCGCGGTGGTGGACTGGCTGCTGGGGGCGCTGCGGCTGCCGTTCGTGGAGTCCTGGGCGATCCTCGCCTTCACCATGTTCACCTCGGGCATGGTGTTCACGATGTTCAACACCCTGTTCGGGCGCTGGGCCATGCTGCCGACATGGGGGCTGATGGTGCTGCTGGGCAACCCGTCGTCCGGCGGTGCCGTCTCCTGGCCCCTGCTGCCGTCCGTGCTGGGGACGATCGGCCGCTGGCTGCCGCCCGGTGCCTCGGTGAACGCCCAGCACACGGCGGTGTACTTCCGCGGCAACCAGCACGTGTTCCCGTTCCTGGTGCTGGCGGGCTGGGCGGTCGTCTCCTGCGCGGTCTTCCTGATCTGGCGGCACCGCCATCCGGGCGGCAGACCGCGCCGGCCGGCCCACGCGGCCTAGGAGATGCGCTGGGCGGGCGGGGCCGGCGGGGTGGCCTCGGTGTGCCGGCGCGCCTGGACGTCCCCGAGGGCGATCGACTTCGCGGTGTTGGAGACGGCCTTGATGCCCAGGTAGGCGGTGGTCGTGCTGCTGACGGCGGTGAAGGCGGCGGTGAGGATGCCGACGATCACCGCTTTGTCCCCGTCGAGCTGCCAGACACCGAAGACGGCGACGGCGGCGATCGCCAGGTTGCTGACGACGACCGCGAGCAGCCCGTACCGGGCCCGGTCCTTCTCCAGCTCGGTGTCCTCGCTGGCTCTGCCCTGGTCCCGGCCCATGTCTCCCCCGCTGAACTTGGTCCCCGATACAGAGAGCCCCTCTCCAGTGATCCTGGAGAGGGGCTCAAGCCCTGATGAGGGCTGCGGTGGCTGGGGCCGGGGTCGAACCGGCGACCTTCCGCTTTTCAGGCGGACGCTCGTACCAACTGAGCTACCCAGCCACGGTGTTTCACGTGAAACACCAGCGGTCCTGACGGGATTTGAACCCGCGGCCTCCACCTTGACAGGGTGGCGAGCACTCCAAACTGCTCCACAGGACCAAGCTTGCGTGCAACAGTGTCGCACACGGTATTGCGTGCCCCCAACGGGATTCGAACCCGTGCTACCGCCTTGAAAGGGCGGCGTCCTAGGCCGCTAGACGATGAGGGCTATCGGCCCGCCTGGGCGCTTCTCAGCGCGTCGGGGACGTGAGAAGCATATGGGATGGCGAGGGGTATCGCCAAAACGGTTTACGGCGAGGTGCCGGAAGGGGTCGGTGAAGGGGAGCGCGAGGTACCGGTGGCGCCCGGTTGGTTCTCGTCCGCCAGGTGACGGCTGACCTCGGCCGTTGTGAGTCCCAGGCCCCCCAGCTTGATCGCGTCCCAGGCCTGGAGCCTGCGGCTGTCTCGGTCGAAGTAGAGGATCGAGGCCTCGATCGGGGCCGGGTACGTGTGCTCCACGGCCCGCAGCCCGCTGCCGCCGGTCGAGCCCTCCATGCGCAGCCGGGTGCCGTACGGCAGCAGTTCCGTTCCCTCGTGGTGGAGATGCCCGCAGAGCACCAGCGGCACCGTGCCGTCGGTCTCCCGGGCGGCGGACGGCTCGTGCGCGATCGCCACGTCCACGGGGGTGCCGGCCGTCCGCTGATCGCGCAGGGCGCTGGCCAGCCGGTCGCCCGCCAGTTGCTCGGACGCGGCACTGCCGGGCGCCGTCGAGCGGTCGGGGGTGAACTGCGGATCACCGATGCCCGCAAAGCGCAGGCCCGCCACCGTCTCCGCCCGCCCGTCGTCCAGGACGCGCACGTTCTTCATGCGCTCCAGGTAGCGCTGGGTCGTCCGCGAGTCATGGTTGCCGCGCACCCAGACGTACGGCACGCTCAGGTCCCGGATCGGGTCGAGGAAGCCGTTCTCCGCCGCCGTACCGTGGTCCATCGTGTCGCCGGAGTCGACGATCACGTCCACTTTGTACTGCTCCACCAGCGAGCCGATGATCTTCCAGCTCGCCGGGTTGAGGTGGATGTCCGACACGTGCAGGACGCGGATGGTGGAGGGGTCCGGCCGGTAGGCGGGGAGGGTGGAGGTGACGTCGTAGAGCTTCGTCACGTTCGTCACCAGGCGCGCCAGTTCCTTCTGGTAGACGTCGAACTCCGTGACGATGCTGCGGGCGTTGCCGACCACCGACGGTGCCGAGCTGAGCAGTCCGGAGAACCGCGGCTCCAGGACCGACTTCGGGTTCCAGGTGGCGTACGCCGACGCGCCCGAGGCGGCCAGCAGAGCCAGGGCCAGCCCGCCGGCGGCGAGGGCCCGGCGCGGGCGGCGGTACACGGCGAGGCCGAGGGCCGTGGCCCCGGAGACCACGGCGACGCAGGAGCGCACGGCCAGGTCCAGCGTGCCGTGCTCGACGTCCCGGGCGACCTCGTCCTGGAGGCCGGAGAGCCGCTCGGGGTGGTCGACCAGCGCCTGCGAGCGGAGCGGGTCCAGTTGGTCGACGTTCACGTCCAGGCGGACCGGCGCCACATGGCTGTCCAGGCTGAGCGAGCCCAGCGGGGAGACGTTGATCTTCGTGCCGCCGCTGAGGGAGGGGCGCAGCGTCATCGTCGTGTCCATCGGGCCGACCGGCGCCCGGACGTCGCCGACGATCAGCAGGCCCAGCCATGCGCCGACGAGGACGACCGTGGTGAGTCCCAGGGCGCGCCGCCAGGGGCCGGGGCGGTCGGCCAGTTCCAGGGCGGGGAGCGAGCGGGGGCGGGCGGGACGGTTCGGGTTCCGGTTCAGCATGGTGCTCAGGGCTGCGGCGGGGACGCGGGCCATTGGTGCCGTATGCCCACGTCCCCTGGTGGATATGCGGCGGTGTTCCCGGACAATGACCCTGTGCTGGAGATGACGCGCGAGGAGTTCGAGGAACTGGTCGCCGAGGCGCTCGACCGGATCCCGCCGGAGCTGACGCGGCTCATGGACAACGTGGCCGTGTTCGTGGAGGACGAGCCGCCCGCCGACGACCCCGAGCTGCTCGGGCTGTACGAGGGCACCCCGCTCACCGAGCGGGGCGAGTGGTACGCCGGTGTCCTGCCGGACCGGATCACCGTCTACCGCGGGCCGACGCTCAGGATGTGCGACAGCCGTGAGGACGTCGTCGCGGAGACCGAGGTGACCGTGGTGCACGAGATCGCCCACCACTTCGGAATCGACGACGCCCGACTCCACGCCCTCGGCTACGGCTGAGCGAGGCGGCTGAGCGCGACGGCACGCACGGGCGGGGAAGCGTGCGCGGCGCCGATGACCGCATCGGCGAGCGCGGGTCCGTGCGCGAGGCCGGAGAGCCGCGCGGCGGGTGGACGGGTCCGGGTGCGCTGGCGGCGATCGAGTCGGGCGGACGGGCGGGCGGGTCCGGGTGTGCTGGGTGGGGACCGGCTCGCGTGGCCGAGTGCGGGTCGTGGGTGCCGAGTGGGCCGGCGCGCGCGGGTGTGTGTGGGGGCGCGTGTGCTGCGCGCGGATCTGCTCGCGTGGCCGGGGCCGCGTGTGCTGGGCCGGGAGCGAGGCGCGTGGCCGGGCGTGGGGCTGTGTGCTGGGTACGGGGCGTCGATGCGGGCGGGGCGCGTGTCCTCTTGTCGGCGGCGGGAGTTGGGGAGGTTGACTCCTTTCCTCGCCCCGGAGGTGGCCGCCGTGCGCCCCTTGTACGTACCCGTCCGTCTCGCCGTCGCGGTACTGGCCGTCACCGCCGCCGCCGGCTGTGTGAGCGTGGGCGACGACGGGGGCCGGGCCCGGCCCTCGCACTCGGCGGGGCAGCGCGGCGGCGAGGTGCCCGACGGCGGCCCGGTGGCCGGCGCGGGCGGCTTCGCCGGGGAAGGCGATGGGCCCGGTGACGGCAAGCACGGGCACGGCGGCAAGGCGAAGCGGGGGAAGAAGGGCTCGGCGTCGGCCACCCCGTCCGCCGCGCGCAGCGCCTCCCACGCGCCGGCCGAGCCGGGCAGGACCGCCGAGCCCGGCGAGCCGGTGCCGACGAACGCGCCGCCGACGCCCCCCGTCGTGACCTCCGCCCCGCCCGAGCCGCCGGCCTCCACCCCGCCGCCGCCCGTCACCGAGCCTCCGTCGGCCGAGCCCTCCTCGTCGGCCCACGAGGAGACGGGCCCGCAGCTGGTCCAGCGGGAGCCGGCGCCGGCGGCGGGCGTGCCGGCGTAGACGCGTGCGTGCGGCCGGACAGCGAGTGTGAGCTGTGCCTCTGCGGCTCCATTTGCCTTCGGGGGTGGTAGGTGCGTATGGTGGTAGATCGTTTGATCCCATTTGCCCGGCGCCACCACAGAGCGCGCCGTGTGGCGCGTACTCTCCTTTGCCGTGGCGGACCGCATTGAGGCGGTCGTGAGCGATTCACGGAGTTGACGGGCGCGTGCCGAAGAGACTCCGGAAGGTTTCGCATTCGCATGTCCGTGTCCAGCACTGACCAGATCGTCGTGTCCGAGAACGAGATCGAGATCGAGAACACCACCGAGATCGAGAACGCACTCGTCGACGAGACGACCGAGGTCACCGAGGCCCCCGAGGCCGCTGACACCCCCCAGACCACCTTCGCCGACCTCGGCCTCCCCGAGGGCATCGTGCGCAAGCTCGCACAGAACGGCGTGACGACCCCCTTCCCGATCCAGGCCGCGACCATCCCGGACGCCCTGGCCGGCAAGGACATCCTCGGCCGTGGCCGCACCGGCTCCGGCAAGACCCTCTCCTTCGGCCTGCCGACCCTGGCCCAGCTGGCCGGCGGCCGTACCCAGAAGCACAAGCCCCGCGCGGTCATCCTCACCCCGACCCGTGAGCTGGCCATGCAGGTCGCCGACGCGCTCCAGCCGTACGGTGACGTCCTCGGCCTGAAGATGAAGGTCGTCTGCGGCGGCACCTCCATGGGCAACCAGATCTACGCCCTGGAGCGCGGCGTCGACATCCTCGTCGCCACGCCGGGCCGGCTGCGCGACATCATCAACCGCGGCGCCTGCTCCCTGGACGACGTGCAGATCGCCGTCCTGGACGAGGCCGACCAGATGTCCGACCTGGGCTTCCTGCCCGAGGTCACCGAGCTGCTCGACCAGGTCCCGGCCGGCGGCCAGCGCATGCTCTTCTCCGCCACGATGGAGAACGAGATCAAGACCCTCGTCGACCGCTACCTGGACGAGCCCGTCCTGCACGAGGTGGACGCGGCCCAGGGTGCGGTGACGACCATGTCGCACCACATCCTCATCGTGAAGCCCAAGGACAAGGCGCCGGTCACCGCCGCGATCGCCTCCCGCAAGGGCCGCACGATCATCTTCGTCCGCACCCAGCTGGGCGCCGACCGCGTCGCCGAGCAGCTGCGCGAGGCCGGCGTGAAGGCCGACGCGCTGCACGGCGGCATGACCCAGGGCGCCCGTACCCGCACCCTGGCCGACTTCAAGGACGGCTACGTCAACGTCCTGGTCGCCACCGACGTCGCCGCGCGCGGCATCCACGTCGACGGCATCGACCTGGTCCTCAACGTGGACCCGGCCGGCGACCACAAGGACTACCTGCACCGCGCGGGCCGTACCGCCCGTGCCGGCCGCACCGGCACGGTCGTGTCGCTCTCCCTCCCGCACCAGCGGCGCCAGATCTTCCGCCTGATGGAGGACGCCGGCGTCGACGCGGCCCGCCACATCATCCAGGGCGGCGCCGCCTTCGACCCGGAGGTCGCCGAGATCACCGGCGCCCGCTCCATGACCGAGGTCCAGGCCGAGTCCGCCGGCAACGCCGCCCAGCAGGCCGAGCGCGAGGTCGCCCAGCTCACCAAGCAGCTGGAGCGCGCCCAGCGCCGTGCGACGGAGCTGCGCGAGGAGGCCGACCGGCTGGTCGCCCGGGTCGCCCGCGAGCGCGGCGACGACCCGGAGGCGGCGGTGGCCGAGGCCCAGGCGACGGCGGCGGAGCAGCTGACCGTGGCCGAGGAGCCCGTGGAGCGCGAGACCGAGCGCGAGGAGCGTCCGGCGGCTTCGGCGCCGTACGAGCGCCGGGAGCGGCGGAGCTTCGACCGGGACCGTGGTTTCGAGCGTCGTGACGACCGTCGTGACGACCGGGGTGGCCGTTCCTTCGAGCGTCGCGAGGACCGGGGCGAGCGCCGTCCGTTCGACCGGGACCGGGACCGGGACCGTGGTTTCGAGCGTCGTGACGACCGCCGGGACGACCGCGGTGGCCGTTCCTTCGAGCGCCGCGACGACCGCCGTCCGTTCGACCGCGACCGGGACCGTGACCGTGGCTTCGACCGCCGTGACGACCGTCGGGACGACCGCGGTGGCCGTGGCTTCGAGCGTCGTGACGACCGC
Source organism: Streptomyces canarius (assembly GCF_014650735.1). NCBI lineage: Bacteria > Bacillati > Actinomycetota > Actinomycetes > Kitasatosporales > Streptomycetaceae > Streptomyces > Streptomyces canarius. The sequence continues at coordinate 33,286 of NZ_BMVN01000023.1, read as the reverse complement.
CGGGACGACCGGGGTGGCCGTTCCTTCGAGCGCCGTGAGGACCGGGGCGAGCGCCGTCCGTTCGACCGTGACCGGGGTGGCCGTTCCTTCGACCGCCGTGACGACCGTGGCGGCTTCCGCCGGGACGAGCGCGGTGGCCACCGGGGCAGCGACCGTCCGTTCAACCGCGACCGCCGTGACGACCGTCCGGGCTTCCTCCCCCACTCTCGGCGGCCCTCGAACGGGGGGACCCCCACCGCCGGTCACGACCGCCCCTACGGCCGTCGTGACGACCACCGTGGCACCGGCGGCTCCTTCGGTCGTCGTGAGGACAAGCCGCGCTGGAAGCGCAACGGCTGACACGGCATCGGCTGACAGCCACCGCATCGGCCGACACCCCGGTGGGTGACACCGGGTGAGACAGGGCGAGGGCCCGTACGACACCGTTCGTACGGGCCCTCGCGCATACCCGGGCCACCGGTTTCCGGTCACCGAGTGACGCATGTCACGTCCCCGGTGGGGGAATTGCTGGGGGCATGACAGATGACGTGAGCGCCGGTGGCCTGTCGGACGAGGAACGGCTGGCCCAACTCGGCTACACCCAGGTTCTCGCCCGCCGTATGTCGGCGTTCTCGAACTACGCCGTCTCCTTCACGATCATCTCGGTGCTGTCCGGCTGCCTGACCCTGTACCTCTTCGGCATGACCACCGGCGGCCCCGCGGTGATCACCTGGGGCTGGGTGGCGGTGGGCCTGATGACGCTGTTCGTGGGCCTGTCGATGGCCGAGATCTGCTCGGCCTACCCGACCTCGGCGGGCCTGTACTTCTGGGCGCACCGCCTGGCGCCGCCGCGTTCGGCGGCGGCCTGGGCGTGGTTCACGGGCTGGTTCAACGTGCTGGGCCAGGTGGCGGTGACCGCCGGCATCGACTTCGGCGCGGCCTCCTTCCTCGGCGCCTACCTGAACCTCCAGTTCGGCTTCCGGGTGACCCCCGGCCGCACGGTGCTGCTGTTCGCGGCGATCCTCCTCCTGCACGGCCTGCTGAACACCTTCGGCGTCCGGATCGTCGCGTTCCTGAACAGCGTGAGCGTGTGGTGGCACGTCCTCGGCGTCGCGGTGATCGTCGGCGCGCTGGCGCTCGTCCCGGACCACCACCGGTCGGCGTCCTTCGTCTTCACGCACTTCGTCAACGAGACGGGCTGGGGCAGTACCCCGTACGTGGTGCTCCTGGGTCTGCTGATGGCCCAGTACACCTTCACCGGGTACGACGCCTCCGCCCATATGACCGAGGAGACCCATGACGCGGCCACCGCGGGCCCGAAGGGCATCGTCCGCTCCATCTGGACGTCGTGGATCGCGGGCTTCGTCCTCCTGCTGGGGTTCACGTTCGCGATCCAGTCGTACCACGGGGCACTCACGTCGCCCACCGGCGCACCGCCCGCCCAGATCCTCCTGGACGCCCTCGGCGCCACGGCCGGCAAGCTCCTGCTGCTGGTGGTGATCGGTGCCCAGCTCTTCTGCGGCATGGCCTCGGTCACCGCCAACAGCCGCATGATCTACGCCTTTTCCCGGGACGGCGCGCTGCCCTTCTCCCACGTCTGGCACACGGTCAGCCCGCGCACCCGTACCCCGGTGGCGGCGGTGTGGCTGGCCGCGCTCGGGGCCCTGGCCCTGGGCCTGCCGTACCTGATCAACACGACGGCCTACGCGGCGGTGACCTCCATCGCGGTGATCGGCCTGTACATCGCGTACGTCATCCCGACCTTCCTCCGCGTCCGCAAGGGCGCCGCGTTCGCCCCCGGCCCCTGGCACCTGGGCCGCTGGTCCCGCCCCATCGGGGTGATCTCGGTGACCTGGGTGCTGGTGATCACCGTCCTGTTCATGCTCCCGCAGGTCTCCCCGGTCACCTGGACGACGTTCAACTACGCCCCGGTCGCCGTCCTTGTCGTCCTCGGCTTCTCGGCGACCTGGTGGCTGGCCTCCGCCCGCCACTGGTTCCTCACCAGGCGCCCCGCCCCCGCTCCCATCCCGGCCGAAAAGTAGCCATCCCCCCACACCCGCGACATCCGACGTGGCCGTGTCCCCGATACCCGATCGGCGACACGGCCTCGTCCGGCTATGCTCGGACAGGCAACATCGCACGGGCCGTTAGCTCAATTGGCAGAGCAGGGGACTTTTAATCCCTTGGTTGTGGGTTCGAGTCCCACACGGCCTACCGTCCGCGGGCCCCGGGGGGCACCCCCTCCGCCCTGCGGCACAGCGCCCGGGACGGCTTCGGCCGGCTCGGGCGCTGTCGCGTTCTTCGGGGGCGCCGCCGGTGCGCCTGCGCCGGCCCCTGAGCCGTCAGTACCTCTGCGCCTTGGCCAGTTCGGCGGTCAGGTGGGGCTCGGGAGGCTTGTGACTGATGGCGTAGCGCTCCGCCTTCTGCCCCGGCTTGACGTTCTGCGCCCCCACGACGACGGTCTCCACGACCTTGCCGTGGGAGTCGCTGAAGTCCACCTGGACCGCGAAGGACGCGGGCTTGTCGGTGCGGTTGGTCATCGTGACGAGGAGAGCGCGGACGTTGTGGGTCTGGGACAGGGGGACGCCCGTCATGGAGACGTCGTTCGTCGCGTTGCCCCGCCCCTTCACCTTGGCGAGCTGTTTCTTGGCCTCCGCGCGGGCGCGCTCGGTTTCCGCGGACACGGATGCCTCGAACTCGGACGCGCGGGCGGAGGCCGACGAGGCCGCGGCGGAGGCGGAGGCGCTGGCCTCCGCCTTCTTCGACTCCGCCCAGGACGACATGCCGGACGGCACGGTGCCGGAGAAGTTCGACGTGGCGGGCGCGGTCGGGGTGAAGGTGCCCGCCCCGCCGTTGCTGCCGCCGTTGCCGCACGAGGCGACGGCCAGCACACCGGTGAGCGCCGCGCCCACGCCGTACACGACCGGTCTCAGGCGTGAGCGTGCGGTGCGGGACGACGCGGCGTCCTGGCCGGTCACGTTGGATTCCGACACGGCGACCTCCACGGTGATGCGGGCACGGGCCCGGTCAGTCCTGGCACAGACCAGAAATATGGTCATACAAGGTGGGCTGATGCGCGATCCGGGCTGCGCCGCTACGCCGCCCTGTACGCCCTGAGGAACGCGCTCACCCCGGCCCTGAGCAGGTGGTCCGTCTCCGGTTCCGGCAGGGGCAGGACGCCGTAATGGGTCGTCTGGATGATGCGGTGGGAGATCAGGGCCGTGAAATGGCCGGCGGCCACGCCCGCGTCACCGTGCAGGTTCAGCAGACCGGCGTCTTCGAGGTGGGCCATCGCCTCGGTGAGGGCCCGGCCGACCGGTTCGGGGCCGGCCTCGTGCCAGGCCTTGAGGACCTCGGGCGGGACGTGGTCGGCCTCCGCGTGGATGTGCCGGACCAGGGCGAAGTGGTTCGCGTAGTCGGTCATGAGCCCGTGGAAGGCACGGGCCAGGGAGACCAGGTCGCGTTCCAGGTCGTCGGGGTGCGGTGGGCGCTCCGGGTCCAGTACGGCGTTCAGGCGCGCCAGTTGGGCGTCCCGTACCTCGCTCGACGTCCAGGTCACGACCGTCTGGAAGAGCTGGGCCTTGCCGCCGGGGAAGTGGTTGTAGAGCGTGCGGGTGGAGACGTCGGCCGCGGCGGCGAGCGCGTCGACCGAGGCGCGGGCGTAGCCCTCACGGCCGAAGACCGTGCAGGCCGCGCTCGCGATGGCCATCTGCTTCCGCAGCTTGCGCGGTGACACCTCGCCCCGTGCCCGTTCCAGCCGGGACTCGTTCGTCTCGCCCACGCCCGTCGCCCTTCCGTCGTGACCGGGCCACTCTAACCGAAGTACAACGACCGTTGTAATTTCTACAACGGTCGTTGTACTTTCATGTCGAGGCGGTCACCGAAGCCGGTCGCCGCCGGACCGACATCGCCACAAGGGGGACAGCTGTGTCCGTTTCCGATGCGCTTCGCGTCACCGTTATCGTCGGCAGCGTGCGTGAGGGCCGGCTGGGGAGGGCCGTCGCCGACTGGTTCCTCGCCACCGCCGCCGCCGATCCGGGCCTCGACCTCGACGTCGTCGACCTCGCCGAGGTGGACCTGCCGCTGGTACTGCCCGGCTGGGGCGGCACCCCGAGTCCCGAGGCCGTCGCCGCGCTGAAGGACGTGTCACCGCGGCTCGCCGCCACCGACGCGTTCGTGATCGTCACTCCCGAGTACAACCACAGCTTCCCGGCGGCCCTGAAGAACCTCATCGACTGGCACCACCGGGAGTGGCAGGCCAAGCCGGTCGGCTTCGTGTCGTACGGCGGTCTCGGCGGCGGGCTGCGCGCGGTGGAGCAGCTCCGGCTGGTCTTCGCCGAGCTGCACGCCGTGACCGTGCGCGATTCGGTCAGCCTGCACGGCCCCTGGTCCGGCCTGGGCGAGGACGGCACCCCGCGCGACGCCGACGTGTGCGCGGGCGCGGCCAAGGGCATGCTCGGCCAGCTCACCTGGTGGGGCCGGGCGCTGCGGACCGCGCGCGCCGAGCGGCCCTACGCGGGCTGAGGGGTGGCCGCGATGAGCATCCCTGCGCCGGCACCGGGTAGCGGTGTGATGGGCCTGATGGGCATCGCCGCACCGGCACAGAGGAGCGGTGCGACGGGCATCGCCGCACCGGCCCCGAAGAGTGGCGCAAGGCGCATCCCCGCACCGGCCTCCGGAGCGGTGCGATGAGTGGTCCCCGGCCCGCCGGTCCCGCCCGGCCCGCTCCTCCGGCCGGCGTGGTCGGCCCGGCCGTCGCGTCCCCGGCCGCCCTCTACCGGGTCGTCACCGTCGTCGTCCTCGGCACGGTCATGTCCGTGCTCGACATGACGATCGTCAACGTCGCGCTGCGCCACCTCTCGGAGACCTTCGGCGCCCCGCTGGAGACCATCCAGTGGACCGCGACCGCGTACACGCTCGCGCTCGCCGCGGTCATCCCGGCCGCGGCCTGGGCGATGGGCCGCGTCGGCGCCAAGCGGACGTACATGACCGCGCTCGCCCTGTTCACCCTGGGCTCGCTGCTCGCCGCCTGTGCCTGGGACGCGGGCAGTCTGATCGCGTTCCGCGCGGTGCAGGGGCTGGGCGGCGGTCTGCTGCAACCGGTCGGCATGGCGATGGGCATGCGGGTCGCGGACCGGGCGCGGCTCGGCCGGGCGATGGGCCTGCTGGGGCTGCCCGTCCTGATCGGCCCGGTCGCCGGTCCGGTGCTCGGCGGCCGGCTGGTCGACGCCGCGTCCTGGCACTGGATCTTCCTGATCAATCTGCCCGTCGGCGCCCTGGACCTGGCCCTGGCGGCCCGTCTGCTGCCGAAGGACGCCCCGAAGGCCCGTGGCCGGGACCTGCCCCGGCTGGACGTTCCCGGCCTGCTGATGCTCTCGCCCGGTCTGGCCCTGCTGCTGTACGGCCTGGCCCGGGGCGGTGAGCGCGGGGACTTCACGGCCCCCGGCGCGCTGCTGCCGACGCTCGCCGGCGCCTCGCTCGCGGCGGCCTTCGTACGGCGGGCGCTCACCGTCCGCGCGCCGCTGCTGGACCTGCGGCTGCTGCGGGACCGTACCTTCGCCGCCGGCATCGGCACGCTCGCCCCGTTCACCTGCGGCTACTTCGGGTCGATGCTGCTCGGGCCGCTGTACTGGCAGCAGGAGCGGGGTCTGAGCGCGACGGCGGCCGGGCTGCTCGGGGCGCCGGCCGGGCTCGTGGTCGGTGTGACGATGCAGGTCGCGGCCCGGCGGATCGACACGGCGGTACCGCGCCGGCTGATCACGGCCGGCTGCGCGGTGGCCGCCCTCGGAATGGGGCTGCTGGCGTGGCAGACCGGCACGGCGGGGGTCGCGCCCTGGCGGATCGTCGTCGCGGGCGCGGTGATGGGCGTCGGCGCCGGGATGACGCTGATGCCGGCCATGACGACCGCGACCCGTGGCCTGCCCCTGGACCGGCTGCCCGGGGCGAGCACCGCGCTGAGCATCACCACCCAGCTCGCCGCGTCGGCCGGTACGGCCCTGCTGTCGGTGGTGCTGGCCGCGGCGGGCCCGTCGCCGGCCGGTTTCCGGCTCACCTACACCGTGACGGCGGCCCTGCTCCTCCTCGGTGGCCTCTCGGCCCGCCGGCTCCCCGGCCGCCCCGCCGCCGGTTAGCCCGCCGTCAGCTCGGTCAGTTCGGCCAGCGGCAGGGTGTGCTGGGTCTGGAGCACCTTCGCGCGCAGGTAGCGGACGTTGTGGGCGGTGGTGAAGACACCGGTCGGCACCCGGTCCCGTACCGCGACCCCCAGTGAGCGCAGCTGTTCGGCCTTGTCGGGGTTGTTGGAGAGCAGGTCCAGCTCGGTGATGCCGAGGGCGCCGAGCATCTGGGCGGCGGCCGTGTAGTCGCGGGCGTCCTCCGGCAGACCGAGGGCGGCGTTCGCCGCGTAGGTGTCGAGGCCCTCGTCCTGGAGGGCGTACGCGTCGAGCTTGTTGTAGAGGCCGATGCCCCGGCCCTCCTGGCGGAGGTAGAGCAGGACGCCGCCGCGGCCGGCGATGCGCTCGACCGCCTCGCGCAGCTGCGGTCCGCAGTCGCAGCGGGCCGAGCCGAAGACGTCCCCGGTCAGGCACTCGGAGTGCAGGCGCACCAGCGGGATGGGGCCGGGCTCGCCGAGGACGACGGCGAGGTGTTCCCGGCCGTCGGTGAGGCCGTGGAAGGTGACGAGTTCCGCGTCGGCGCCGTAGCCGTCGGCGAAGCGCAGCGGTACCCGGACGCGGGCGCGCGGGGTGGCGGCGGGGATGTCGGGCATGCGGGTCCTCCGGGACAGTTGCTTCAGATTTGAAGCAGCGGTTCGCAGGGACCCTACCTCTGCTTAAAAGTTAAAGCAATCAGCGGGTCCGGCCCGCTCAGGAGGACGCCGGGGACGACGAGCAGGACGAACGGCGCCGCCAGGGGACGTCCTCGGCACCGGACGCGTCGTCCTCGCCCTGGAGGCCCCGCGCGATCCCCGTGCAGATCTCCTCCAGCTGTCCCACCTGCTCCGGGGTGAGCCGGTCGAACAGGGTGCTGCGGACCGTCTCGACATGCCCGGGTGCCGTACGCTCCAGGACGGCCACCCCCTCGTCCGTCAGTACGGCGAGCGAGCTGCGCTTGTCCCAGCGGCAGTTCTCCCGGCGCACCAGGCCGTCCCGCTCCAGCCGGGTCACCGCGTACGTGAGCCGGCTGCGGGTGATCTTCAGGGTCTCGGCGAGATCGGTCATGCGCAGCCGTCGGCCGGGGGCCTCGGAGAGGTTGGCCAGCACCGAGTAGAACAGGTGCGGCATGCCGCCCTCCTGCTGGAGCTGCCGGTCGATGGCGTCCTCCAGGAGACGGGAGGCGGCCATGTAGGCGCGCCAGGCGCGCTGCTCCTCGGGGGTGAGCCAGCGGGTCGTCATGCCGCCAGTGTAAGTTTGTTTAAAACTTGAACCAAGCCGTCCGCCCGGACGAGTGAGGTCCGCCTCCGCGAAGAGAGGGCGCCGATGCCCCTGCCGTACGTGCTGCTGTCCGCCGCCGTCTCCCTCGACGGCTACCTGGACGACACCGGCCCCGAACGCCTGCTGCTGTCCAGCCCGGCCGACTTCGACCGGGTCGACGCGGTACGGGCCTCGGTCGACGCGATCCTCGTCGGCGCCGGCACGATCCGCGCCGACAATCCCCGCCTGCTGGTCAACTCCGCCGAGCGGCGCGCGGCCCGGGTGGCGGGCGGCAAGCCGGAGTACCCGCTGAAGGTCACGGTCACCGCCACCGGCGACCTCGACCCGGACGCCAAGTTCTGGCACACCGGCGGCGACAAGATCGTCTACACCACCGACCAGGGCGCCGAGCGGGCCGCCCGCCGCCTCGGGCGCACCGCCGATGTCGTTCCGCTCGGTCCCGCCCTGGACTGGCGGGCCCTGCTGGAGCACCTGCACGACGTGCGCGGCGTCGTCCGTCTGATGGTCGAGGGCGGCGGCACGGTCCACACCCAGCTCCTGCACCAGGGCCTCGCCGACGAACTCCAGCTGGTCCTCGCCCCGCTGTTCGTCGGCGACCCCGCGGCGCCCCGCCTGTTCGGGCCGGGGGCCTACCAGCCCGGACGGCTGCGCCTGCTCGACACCCGCCGGATCGAGGACGTCGTGCTCATGCGGTACGTGCCGACGGCGCCCGGCACCGGGGCGGTCGCCACCGCCGCCGACCGCCACTGGCTGCGGACCGCCTGTGAACTGGCGGCGCAGTGTCCGCCGTCGGAGACGGCGTTCAGCGTCGGTGCGGTGGTGGTGGCCGCCGACGGTACGGAGCTGGCGCGGGGGTACTCCCGTGAGGGCGCCGATCCGGTGGTGCACGCGGAGGAGGCGGCGCTCGCGAAGATCGCTCCCGCCGATGCGCGGATCGCCGGCGCCACGGTGTACAGCAGCCTGGAGCCCTGCGCCCGGCGCGCGTCCCGGCCGGCGCCCTGTGCCGAGCTGATTCTCCGGGCCGGGGTGCGCAGGGTGGTCACCGCGTGGCGTGAGCCGGACACGTTCGTGGCGGGGGCCGACGGAAGCGGCGTTCTGGTCGCGGGGGGCGCGCGGGTCGTCGCGCTTCCCGAGCTGGAGGAGCTCGCCAAGGCGCCGAACGCCCACTTGCTGTGAGCGCCCGCCCGGGCCCTGGGCCGGAAACGACTCAGGGCCCGGAATCCACTGGATTCCGGGCCCTGAGTCTTCAGTAGCGGGGACAGGATTTGAACCTGCGACCTCTGGGTTATGAGCCCAGCGAGCTACCGAGCTGCTCCACCCCGCGTCGTTGTGACTCCAGTGTACGCCATGCGCGGGACTGCTCGCACACCCCTTTCGGCCCACACCGGTCGCCGCCCGCCCCGGGGCCCGGAAACCTGGAGGTACGTCGGACAACCGGGAGACACGCGGTGCGCCCTGGAAAGGTGGAGGAGAGCCCGTACGCCAGGGCGGGCGGCCGGCTCCCCGGCGACCCCGTGCCCGACCCGGGCCTCGGCGGCGAACCGGTGCCGGTGCGCGCCCGCCGCCGTCCGGGCCCCCGTGCCCTGGCCCGCGCCCTGCCCGCCCTGCTCATCGTCTGCGGTGTCCTGTACGGCCTGCTCGCCCCGGACGACTTCACCGCCGTCCCGTTCTTCACCGCGGCCCCGCTGGTCGCCGCGCCCTTGTCGGCGCTGCGCACCACCGTCCTGACCGGCCTCGCCTCCCTCGCCGCCGCCTACGCCGTGCACACCGACGCCGGGGTCCATCCGGCCGTGGGCACCCTCACCGACGTGGTCACCGTCGCGACGGTCGCCCTGCTGGCCGTCGCCATCAACCGGGTGGTCCGCCGCGGCGACCGGCGGCTCGCCTCCGCGCGGGAGATCGCCGAGGCCGCCCAGCGGGCCGTCCTGCCGGAGCCGGACGAACGGATCGGCGGCTACGAGATCGCCGCCTGCTACGAGGCGGCACGGCAGGACGCGTTCATCGGCGGCGACCTGTACGCGGTGCAGGACAGTACGTACGGCGTCCGGCTGGTCGTCGGGGACGTGCGCGGCAAGGGCATGGGCGCGGTCGCCGCGGTGGCCGTGGTGATCGGCGCGTTCCGGGAGGCGGCCGAGCAGGAGGCCACGCTGGAGGCGGTCGCCGAGCGGCTGGAGCGGGCGCTGGCCCGCGAGGGCACCCGGCGCGACGGGATCGACGCCTTCGAGGGGTTCACCACCGCGGTCCTCGCCGAACTCCCGCACGGCGACGGCGCCGTACGGATCGTCAACCGCGGCCATCCGCCGCCGCTGCTGCTGCACGCCGACGGCACCCTGCGCACCCTGGTCCCCGCCGAGCCCGCGCTGCCGCTCGGCATGGGCGACCTCGGCCTGTGGCCGGACCGGGCCACCGAGACCGCCTTCCCGAGCGGCGCGACCCTGCTGTTCCACACCGACGGCCTGTCCGAGGCGCGGGACGCCCACGGCCGGTTCTACGACCCCGAACGACGCCTCGCGGGGCGCACCTTCGCCGGCCCGGCCGCGCTGGTCGGCCGGCTCGCCGAGGAGGTGCGCCGGCATTCCGGGGGCGGCATGACCGACGACATGGCGCTGCTCGCCGTACGACGGCCCGCGACGTCACCGACGGTCACCGGGCAAGCGCCCTGCGCATAACATCTGAGTCACCATCAAACCCGAAAGTGACTGCTGAACGGGGCCGACGCCCGGTCAACTCGCCCGTTTTGGCGGAGTAGTGGCCGATAACTCCGCCGGTAAAGACGTGAATGATCAAGCTGAACGGCTTGGAAAGTGACTGGCAGGTCTATTAACGTTCGATAACGCAGCGCGGTCGTCCCAGCCGTCACAAGAGGCGGCTCCGTGCGCACGCGCCGAATCCCGCAAGGGAGCCGGGGAACCACCACCCTGGGGTGAATCACGCGGATGCCGCCGTGAACTCACGGAGTCCACGACCGGTATACGCGCGTAGGAGACCTTCCTGCTCCGAACCCGTCAGCTAACCCGGTAGGCGAAAGGAAGGAAAGGAGTACGCCCGCGTGGCGTCCAACCGGCCTGCCCCAGAAGCCCCGTTCATACCGGCACAGCGCGAGCCCGAGACCTTCGGGTACGGCGCCTACCAGGCCGAGGAGGGCCCCTGGGAGGAGTGGAACCCCACTGAGGAGTCCGTCGCCCCGGTACGCGGCCGGCACCGCGTCGCCAAGCAGCGCGGCGGCTTCGCGCGCAGCTCCACCGTCCTCGGCGTCGGCGTCATGGCCGCGGTCGGCGCGGGCGGCATGGCCAGCGCCAACACCGGCAAGCCGCCGGTCTCCATCTCCCTGCCGGACCTGCCCTCGGTCGGCTCCCTCTTCGGCGACGACTCCGCCGACCACCAGCCGGCCCAGGCCGCCACGGCCACGCTGAGCACCGTCGGCGTGACCACGGCCGCCGGCGAGGACGGCGCCGACGCGGGCGAGGCGCTGCGCAACCGGATCATGGCCCAGGCCGAGCAGCAGCAGGGCCAGGCCGAGAGCAAGGCCACCGCCGCCGCGGTCGCCGCGGCCGAGAAGCAGAGCGCCGATGCCGCCGCCCAGGCCGAGAAGGAGGCCGCCGCCAAGGCCGCCGCGGCCAAGGAGAAGGCGGAGGCCGCCGCCGAGAAGAAGGCCGAGGAGGAGCGGCTGGCGAAGCTGGCCGAGCAGTACACGCTGCCCACCTCCTCCTACACGATCACCTCGACCTTCGGCCAGGCCGGCGGGATGTGGTCCTCCGGCCACCACACCGGTCTCGACTTCGCCGCCCCCACCGGCACTCTGATCAAGGCCGTGCACAGCGGCACGATCACCGAGGCGGGCTGGGCCGGCTCCTACGGCTACCGCACGATCCTCACCCTGGACGACGGCACCGAGCTGTGGTTCTGCCACCAGTCCTCGATCAGCGTCTCCGTCGGCCAGAAGGTGACCACCGGCGAGGTCATCGGCCGCGTCGGCGCGACCGGCAACGTCACCGGCCCGCACGTCCACATGGAGGTCCACCCCGGCGGCCAGCCCACCGGCATCGACCCGATGGCGTGGCTGCGCGACAAGGGCCTCACCCCCTGACAACCCCGTCCCGCGCGGGAACCCCCGGGGGAACTTGGCGGGAACTCGGCCCCGGCGGTGGGATGCGATCACCCACCGCCGGTGTTGACATGACGTATGACGTCACTTCGTAAACTCGGCTCTTCCGATCTAGAGGTCTTCCCGCTCTCCCTCGGCGGCAACGTCTTCGGCTGGACCGCCGACGAACAGACCTCCTTCGCCGTCCTCGACGCCTACACCGCGGCGGGCGGCAATTTCATCGACACCGCCGACTCCTACTCCGCCTGGATCGAGGGCAACCAGGGCGGCGAGTCGGAGACGATCATCGGCAAGTGGGTCAAGGCCCGCGGCAACCGCTCCGAGGTCGTCATCGCCACCAAGGTCAGCCAGCACCCCGAGTACCAGGGCCTGTCCGCCGCCAACATCAAGGCCGCCGCCGACGCCTCCCTGCGCCGCCTGGGCACCGACCACATCGACCTCTACTACACCCACTTCGACAAGCCCGAGGTGCCGGTCGAGGAGATCATCGGCGCGCTGGACGAACTGGTGAAGGCCGGAAAGGTGCGGCACATCGCCGCCTCCAACATCAGCCCCGAGCGGCTGCGGGCCTCCCTCGACTTCTCCGACCGCGAGGGCCTCGCCCGCTACGTCGCCGTCCAGCCGCACTACAACCTGGTCTCCCGGGACACCTACGAGGGCCCGTTGCAGGACCTCGTCGCCCGCGAGGGCCTGTCCGCCGTCCCGTACTTCTCCCTCGCCTCGGGCTTCCTCACCGGCAAGTACCGGCCCGGCAAGACCGTCGACAGCGCCCGCGCCGAAGGAGCGCAGAAGCACGCGGAGTCCGAGCGCGGCCAGAAGGTCCTCGCGGCCCTGGACGAGATCGCCGCGGCCCACGAGGCCCCGGTCGCCACGGTCGCCCTGGCCTGGCTCGCCGCCCAGCCCACGGTCACGGCCCCGATCGCCTCGGCGAGGACGGTGGAACAGCTCCCGGCGCTGCTGGGGGTGGCGGAGTTGAAGCTGACGGAGGCTGAGGTGGCCCGCCTGACGGAGGCGTCCGCCTAGCCCGTCCCACCGCGACGGCGCGGCCCGGCGGTGCCGGAGGACCCCGTCAGCCCCCGCGACTACGTCCGGTACGGGTTGTACGCGGGGTACGGCACCGCCGGATACCCGTACGGCGCCGCCGCTCCCCAGTAGCCGGGCGCCGGAACGGACGCCCTGCTCGCGTACTCCAACGCGGGCCGGGCCACACCCCTGCGCTCCCACAGCTCGTCCAGCAGCTCACGCTCCCGGACGACGAAGTCGGGCCCGGCCTTCCCGTTCCGCCCCCGGTGCCGCAGGAACGCCAGCGAGGTCGCGCACGCCTCGTACCGGGCCACCTCCCGCGCCGCCTGGCGCCCGTGGTGGTGCCGGGCGTAGTCCCGGGCCATCCGGCGCGCCCGCATCGACCCGAGCGCGAACGGCTCGGCCGGCCCCAGCCACCCGGCCAGCACATATGTGGGCAGCTCCGCCCGCACGGTCCGCAGCTCCCGCTGCCGGGTCCGGATCGCGAGCCAGGTCACCACCGCGAACGCGGGCACCATGAAGGCGCCGTAGACGGCGAAGAAGCCGTACTCGCCGAAGGTGGAGGAGCCGTTCCAGAAGGCGTGCATGCCCATCGCCAGCAGCAGCCCGCAGACCGGCAGCAGCACCCGCCGCGCGTGCTGCCGCTCGGCGGACAGCGCGGCGACGCCGAAGCCGATACCGGTGAGGACGGTGAACAGGGGGTGCGCGAACGGGGACATCACGATGCGCACGAAGAAGGTGGCGGCGGTGACGGAGGCGATGCCGCGGTCGCCGGTGAGCTGGTCGGTCCCGAAGGCGGTACCGAGGTAGAGGATGTTCTCGGTGAACGCGAACCCGGTGGCGGTGATCCCCGCTATCACCACCCCGTCCACGATCCCGGTGAAGTCACGCCGGCGGAAGAGGAACACCAGCAGGACCGCGGCGGCCTTCGCGGACTCCTCCACGATGGGGGCTATCACGGTGGCGCCGAGCGTGTCGGCACTGGCCGGATCCGCGGTCGAGGTGGCTATCCACTTGGTCGCGAAGCTGTTGGCCACGATGGCTATCAGCGCCGCCGCACAGGCCCCCCAGGCGAAGGCGAAGACCAGGTTCCGCCAGGGGCCCGGCTCCACCCGGTCCAGCCACCGGAAGGCGGCCATCAGCCAGGGCACGGGCAGCACGGCGAGCCCGAGACCGACGAGGAAGCCCTCCGTGCCGGTCTGCCGCCGTACGAGCGCGAGGATGACCAGCCCGGACAGGGCCAGCAGGGAACTCAGCGCTCCGTAGCGCACCCACCTGTGCTGCCACCAGTGCGGGTGGCGGAGCACACCGCCGCCGGGGCTCGGGGGATACGTCGGAAACGGAGGACTGGTGGCCACGGCATCGACCCTAACGGTGGCGGGACGAGGGGCTGGAACGGATTATCGGTCCTGCTCAGCGGTGCTGTGCGGGACGCGCCGGAACAGCAGGTCGTTCACCACATGTCCCTTGTCCAGTCCCTGTCCCTCGAAACGGGTCAGTGGCCGGAACTCCGGGCGTGGTGCGAAACCGCCGTCCGCCTGGGTGTTCTCGAAGCCGGGGTGCGCGGTGAGCACGTCCAGCATCTGCTCGGCGTACGGCTCCCAGTCGGTCGCGCAGTGCAGGAGCGCGCCGGGCCTCATCCGGGACGCGGCGAGCGTCAGGAACTCGGGCTGGATGAGCCGCCGCTTGTGGTGCCGCTTCTTGGGCCAGGGGTCGGGGAAGTAGACGCGCAGCCCGTCCAGCGAGTCCGCGCGGAGCATCTCCCGGAGCAGGATGATCGCGTCGCCGTTGCCCACCCGGATGTTGGACAGGCCGTTGCGGTCGGCGAGACCCAGCAGGTTCCCCTGGCCGGGGGTGTGCACGTCGACGGCCAGGATGTTGGTGTCCGGGTCGCCCGCGGCCATCCGCGCGGTGGCCTCGCCCATCCCGAACCCGATCTCCAGGACCACGGGCCGGTCGTTGCCGAACAGCTCGCCGAGGTCGATCACCCGCTGCCCGTCGATGTCCAGCCCCCATGCGGGCCACAGCCGCTGCAACGCGTCGGCCTGCCCGGCCGTCACCCGGCTCCGCCGCGGCTGGAAGCTCCGGATCCGCCGCTCGAAGTGCGACCCGGCCGGATCGGCCTTGGGCCCGTCGGGGAAGCGCGGCTCGCCCTTGGCCCGGGTGTGCCGGACGGGGGCACCGGGGCTGTGGGGGGCCGGGGGCGAGGCGGAGGCGTTCAGGGAGTCAGACACAGTACGACCGATTTTACGGGTGCCGACGGGCCACTACAGCGAGCCGAGCATCGCCAGCGCCCGGCGCCCGATCTCCCGCCCGATCGGCAGCGAAGCCGTGGCCGCCGGCGAGGGCGCGTTCAGCACGTGCACCGCCCGCGCCCCCTCCCGGATCAGGAAGTCGTCCACCAGCGTCCCGTCCCGCAGCACCGCCTGCGCCCGCACCCCGGCCGGGGCCCGCACCAGATCCCCGGCCTCCACCCCGGGCAGCAGTCTTCGCACGGCCTCCAGGAACGCGCCCTTGGACACCGACCGGCGCAGCTCACCGGCGCCGTACCGCCAGTGCCGCCGGGCGATCGCCCAGGACCCCGGCCACGCGACCGTCCCGGCCAGCTCCCGGGGCCGTACGACCCCCCAGTCGTACCCCTCACGGGCGAGCGCCGGCACCGCGTTGGGCCCGATGTGCACGCCCCCGTCGATCCCGCGCGTCAGATGCACCCCGAGGAACGGGAACGCCGGGTCCGGCACCGGATACACCAGCCCCCGCACCAGTTCCGGCCGCGCCAGCTCGTAGTACTCCCCCCGGAACGGCACGATCCGCACCCCGGGGTCGTCGCCGGTCAGCCGCGCCACCTCGTCGCAGTACAGCCCGGCGCAGTTCACCAGCACGCGCGCGCGTACGACGTCCCCGGCCGCGGTGAGCACGGCCACGCCCCGCTCCGGCCGCCGGTCCACGCGCACGACCCGGGCGCCGTAGCGGATCTCCGCCCCGGAGGCCCGCGCCAGCTCGTCCGCGACGCCCACGAAGTCGCACACCCCGGTCGTACCGACGTGTATGGCGGCGAGGCCGCGCACCTGAGGTTCGTACTCGGTGATCTGCGCGGGTCCCAGCTCCCGCACCGGGATGCCGTTCTCCCGCCCCCGCTGCACCAGCGCGTGCAGCCGTGGCAGCTCGTCCCGCTCGGTGGCGACGATCAGCTTGCCGGTGACGGCGTGCGCGATGCCGTACTCGGCGCAGAACTTCACCATCTCGGCGGCGCCCCGCACCGCGTACCGCGCCTTGAGCGAATCCGGCCGGTAGTAGATCCCGCTGTGGATGACCCCGCTGTTGCGCCCCGTCTGGTGCCGGGCGGGCCCCGGCTCCTTCTCCAGCACGATCACGCGCGTACCGGGCGCGGCCCGGGTGATCGCATACGCGGTCGACAGCCCGACGATCCCCCCACCGATGACGAGCACATCACAGTCGTACGCCCCGGCCCGCACCTGCACCACCTCCGCTTCCGATAGTGCACTGCGCCACTGACAGCGGCTTCAAACGCCGGGTGCGGCAGCGAGCGTCCCTACGCCGGGGCCATCAGCAGGGGCCGGGCCCGCTCCCGCAGCTCCACCACCCGCGGCTCGTCCCCGTACGGCTCCAGCCGGTGCAGGAGATCCTTCACGTACTCCGTCGTCCGTGCCGACGAGATCCGCCCGGCCACCTCCACGGCCCGCACCCCCTGCTCGCACGCCGCGTCGAGGTTGCCGGACTCCAGCTCGGCGACCGCGGAGACGACCAGCCTGAGCCCGTGCGACCGCACGAACTCCTCCGTGGGCTTCGACAGCGCCTGCTCGGTGAACCTCCGTACCTGACGCGGCGCCTTCAGGTCCCGGTAGCACTCGGCGGCGTCCGCGGCGAACCGGTCGTACCCGTAGAAACCGAGCCAGGACGGGTCGTTGTCGCCGGGACGGGACCGTTCCAGCCAGCCCTCCGCCGCCTTCAGTGCCGTGCCGGCCGCCTGCGCGTCTCCCGCGCGCGCGTGTGCCCGCGCCTCGACCAGCCGGAAGAAACTCATCGTCCGCGCGGTCGCCAGCCCCCGGTTCCGCTCCAGCGCGGCCTGCGCCAGATCGACCCCCTCGTCGCCGAAGCCCCGGTAGGTCGCCTGCAACGACATGGAGGCGAGGACGTACCCCCCCAGCGGGACGTCCGCCGCCGCCCGCGCGAGCCGCAGCGCCTGGATGTAGTACCGCTGCGCGGCCTCCTGCTGCCCGGTGTCGAAGGCCATCCACCCGGCGAGCCGGGTGAGTTCGGCCGAGGCGCCGAACAGGGCGCGGCCGACCTCGTCGGAGTAGGAGCCGAGCAGCAGCGGGGCCGCCTCCACCCGCAGGCACTCCGGCACCATCGAGGAACGCCAGTCCCCGCCGCCGTACTTGGAGTCCCACCGTCTGGCGTCCTCGGCGGCCTCCCGGAGCTTCTGCACATCACTGTGGCCGACTTTGATCGATGCGCCGGACCCCTCGGCGGAGCCCGCCTCCCGCGCGACCGAGCTGTCGGCGGGGGTTATCAGCCAGCGTGAGGCGGGCGTCGCGTACGCGCTGACTGCGAACGACCCGGCGAGCGACTGCCAGATCCCGCCGGAGCCGGCGCGGCGGCCGGCGAGGTCGAGGCGGTACAGCTCCGTCGCGGACTTCACCGCCTGGCCCACGTCCCTCGGGAAGGCGAGACCCACTTCGGGCGCGGGATCGGCGTCCGCCAGGCCGATCTCGTGGAGCGGCACCGGCCGGCCGAGCTTCTGGCCGATGGCGGCGGCGATGAGGTGCGGCGCCGCACCCTGCGGCACCATGCCCTTCGACACCCAGCGCGCCACGGACGTCTTGTCGTAGCGAAGCGTCAACCCGCGTTGCGCGCCAAGGTCGTTGACGCGGCGGGCGAGTCCCGCGTTGCTGATTCCCGCGAGGGCGAGAACGGCGCCGAGCTTCTCGTTCGGCCCGCGTTGCTCCCTGGACATGCGCCACCCCTCGACACAGACGGCTGCCGCGCTGGCATAACCACGCGGCATTCGTAAACCCAGCGTAGTTCGCCGCATCCCAAGCGTTAAGGGGCATTGTTCCGGTTGGCGGGATTGTGGTCCGTGCGCAAGTCCGGGCCCTGTACGCACCGTGCACGGTCTGTCGCCGCGTGCCCCCGCACGTGTGGCCGTGCGCCCGTCCGTGCGCTCTTCTCCGGCCATCCGGGGAGCGGTTCCATGGCTCTTGCGTGGGTCGGCCCGCTGTACTGGATCCAGTGGGCTGGGGGACACCGCCACCTTCATCCCCGCGGGTGGCGGACCGGTCCGGGAGGCGATGCCCGCCTCCCGGGCCGTGCGCGCGTGTGGACCGCCGCGCGCTCCGCAGGCCTGTACGGAGCGTGCTCATCTCCGGTGCCCCTCCAGTTAATTGGCCGAAAATGACCCCCCGTTGTGTGCGCTCAATTGCCGTTCCGACCATGCAACTTGAGGGCGCGAAGGGCGGTTTGGGGGAGCGCGCAGGGGGCGCATTCGCGCCGGGCCCGTGCGGCACCGCCCGGTCGGCACCCACCCCGCAGACACCGGCCGCCCGCCAACTCCCCAGGCCGGCTCCGCGTGTTTCCCTGGATTTTCCCTCGATCGAAGGCGGTGCCGCCGTCCCTCTCCCGCGCGCCCTTCATGGCAGCATGGGGTCCGGTTCGTACGGTGCACTGTTTGTCCACAGCCTGTGGAGGCGTCGATGCGGTGGTTGGTGGGTTGGAGCAGCACCGCCGCGGGCGCCGCCGGGATCGGCTCCGCCGGTGCCGTCGGATACGACGGCGAGACCCTGCACCCGGTCGGCTCCCATCTCCTGTGGGGCGACCCGGACCCGCTGTGGGCCGTCGGCGACTGGCGCCCGGACGAGGTGCGCGTGGTGCACGCCGACGCAGAGCACCGGATCGCCGTCCTCGGCATCTGCGGTGCCACCGACGAGGAGCTCAGGCGCGGCCTGTTCACCGCGCGCGGGGGCGCGGTGCGCCATCTGACCACCTGGCCCGGCAGCTACACGGCCGTCGTCCAGGCCGGCCGCCGCATCACCGTCTGCGGCGATCTCGCGGGCGCCCGGCCGGTGTTCTACACCCCCTGGGCCGGCGGCACCGCCTACGCCACCGCCGCGCTGCCCCTCGCCGACCTCGTCGAGGCCAACCTCGACTTCACCCACCTCGCCGCCCTGCTCGCCGCCCCGGACGTCCCGGCCGCGCTGCGCGACAGCACCCCGTACGACGGCGTGCGGCGCATTCCGCCGGGGCACGCGTTGGTGCTGCGCGCCGGGGCGCGGGAGGTCGCCGGGTACGAGCCGGTCGCCTCCCTCGCCGTGGCCGCGCCCCCGGCCGACCCCGGCCGCGCCGTGGACGCCGTCCGGGACGCGCTCGTGGAGGCCGTCCGCACCCGGCTGTCGGCACCCCGGCACGTGCCCGACCTGGACCCCGGGCCGGTGCCCGGCATGGGACCGGCGGAGCGGCGGGCCGCGCGCGGGATGCCGGTTCCCGGCATCGGCGCCGACCTGTCCGGCGGCCCCGCCTCCGGCACGCTCGCGCTGCTGGCCGCCGGGCTGCCCGGCAGACCCGGCACGCTCCTCGGCCACGGTACGGGCGCGGGCGAACGGCTCCTCGCCGTCACGTTCAACGATCTGACCGCGACCGGCCGCGAGGCCGAACTGGAGCGCGCCGGTGCCCTGGCGGCCAATCCCCGGCTGCACCACGTCGTGGTCACCGGTGGCGAGGAGACCCTGCCGTACGCCGACCTCGACGGCCCGTTGACCGACGAACCCGGCCCCTCCCTGGTCCAGGCGGCCCGGCACCGCGCGCGGCTCGCCGCCGGCAGCGCCGACCACTTCACCGGGCACGGCGCCCGCCAGGTCCTGGACGCCCACCCCGCCCGCCTCGCCGACCTGCTGGTGGACCGCAAACGGCGCCACCTGGTCCGGCCGGTCGCCGCGCTCGCCCGCGCGGACGGCTCCGTGATGGTCCCCGCGCGCGTGTACAGCGCGGCCCGGCGCCTGGCCCGCACCCCCTACCGGGCGGGCCTGGAGGTGCTGGCCGAGCGGCTGATGCGGCGCCGCTTCGACGAGCCCAAGGGGGCGGTCGGCGCGTCCCTCGCCGCGCTGGCCTGGGCGAGACCCGGGCCCGCCGCCCGGTGGCTGACAGGGGAGGCGCTGGCTGAAGTATCGGTTCTGCTCCAGGCGGAGGCGGACCGCTCCGCGACCGGCGTACAGCGCCCCGGCGACTACCGCGCGCGTGCGGCCCTCGCCCGGCACGCCGCCGATCTGCGCGTCCTGGAGCAGGCCGCGGAGATCCGCTCCCAGCGGCTGCACGCGCCGTTCCTCGACAACCAGGTCGTACGCGCCTGCCGTGACCTCCCCGAGGCCCTGCGCGTCCAGCCCGGCGCCCGCGCCGCCATCCTCCGTACGGTCCTGGAGGGCGCCGGCGTCACCGACCTCCCGCCCGGCTGGGGCGCGCCCTCCCACGCGTCCTCGGCGGCGGCCTCGCGCGCGGGGCTGCGCGCGGCCACCGACCCCCTCCTGGACCTCTTCTCCACACCGCTGCTGGCCGACGCGGGCCTGGTGGAGGCGCGTGTCGTCCGCAAGGCCCTGCGCTCCGCCGCGGCGGGCGAGGCGCTTCCCCTGGACGGCCTGGCCGACCTCGTCTCCCTCGAACTCTGGCTCCGCCGCCTCCTCTCCCGCCGCGGCACCTGCTGGACGGGCACCCCGACCCGCTCCCGCGCGGTCCCTTCGGGGATCCAGCCGAGGCGCAGCGCGCTCACGCCAGGGGTGTGAGCGGTGGGGCGTGAGCCTGGGGGCTGGGCCCCCCGGGTGCGCCGGCGGGTCCGTCGCGGCCGGTAGCGCAGCTCCCCGCGTGCCTTCGGGGCGCGTCCGGCCGCGGGCAGTCGTGCCGGGCACCGGGAGCCCCGAGAACCGAAACCCCCGTGCTCCGTCCGCCACCCCCCGCCACAATGACCAGGTGCGGTACAGAATCCTGGGCGTGACCCAAGCGGCAGACGACCAGGGCACCCCCGTACCCATCGGCGGCCGGCGCCTGCGGACTCTCCTCACCGCCCTGGCCCTCCGCCCCGGCCGCACCACCGCCCCCCACGCCCTCGTCGAGGAGATCTGGGCGGACGACCCGCCCCAGGACGCCCCCGCCGCCCTCCAGGCCCTCGTCGGCCGCCTCCGCCGTACCCTCGGCCGGCACACCATCGCCTCCACCCCGGGCGGTTACCGCCTCGAAGCGGCCGAGGACGAGGTGGACCTCCACGTCTTCGAACGCCTCGCCCACACCGGCACCCAGGCCCTCACCGCCGGCGACCCGGCCACCGCCCACCGCACCCTCACCCAGGCCCTCGCCCTCTGGCACGGCCCGGCCCTCGCCGACCTCCCCGACCGCACCGCCGCCGCCCGCCCCGAGGCCCTGCGCCTGGAGGCGGCCCGCGCCCGCGCCGCCGCGGCCCTGGCCCTCGGCCGCGCCCGGGAGGCCGTACCGGAGCTGCGGGAACTGACCACCGTCCACCCGTACGACGAGCCCCTGCACGCCCTCCTCATCCGTGCCCTGCGCGACACGGGCCGCCCGGCCGACGCCCTCGCCGCCTACGAGTCCGCCCGCCGTACCCTCGCCGACTCCCTCGGCGCCGACCCGGGCCCGGAACTCCAGTCCCTGCACGCCTCGTTGCTGAAGCAGGAGCCCCTGGACGCCCCCGGGTACCCGGAGACCGCCCAGCCCGCGTACGCCGCCGAGCACCTGGAGTCCCCCAAGTCCACGCACACCGCGGAGCACCTGGAGTCCCGCAAGCCCGCACACACCTCCGAGCACCCGGCGCATCCGGCATACCCCGCGCCCCCGAAACCCCCCGAGCGCACCGGCAACCTCCGTCCCCGCCTGACCTCCTTCGTCGGGCGGGAACCGGAGCTCGCGGCCATTCGTTCCGACTTGCACAGGGCCCGCCTGGTCACGCTCACCGGACCGGGCGGCTCGGGGAAGACCCGCCTCGCCGAGGAGGCCGCCGCACCACTGCCCTCGGCCTGGCTGGTCGAGCTCGCCCCGCTCGACCGGCCGGAGGCGGTGCCCGGCGCGGTGGTCAGCGCGCTCGGTCTGCGCGAGACCGTGCTGCTGACCAACGAGCTGGCGACCCCGCAAGCCGACCCCACGGCCCTGCTGATCGAGTACTGCGCCCCGCGCAGCCGCCTCCTGATCCTTGACAACTGCGAGCACGTCATCGGCGCGGCAGCCGCCCTCGCCGAGACCCTCCTCACCCACTGCCCGGGGCTCACGATCCTCGCGACCAGCCGTGAACCCCTGGGCGTCCCCGGCGAGTCGGTGCGCCCGGTCGATCCCCTCGTCCCGGAGCAGGCGCACCGCCTCTTCGCCGAGCGCGCGAAGGCCGTCCGTCCCGACGCCGACGCGGTGCTCGGCGACACCGAGGCCGTGGCGGAGATCTGCCGCCGTCTGGACGGGCTGCCGCTGGCCATCGAGCTGGCCGCGGCCCGGCTCAGGCTGCTGACCCCGCGCCAGATCGCCGACCGCCTGGACGACCGCTTCCGCCTGCTCACCTCCGGAAGCCGCACGGTCCTGCCCCGCCAGCAGACCCTGCGCGCGGTGGTCGACTGGTCCTGGGAGCTGCTGGACGAGCGGGAGCGGACGGTCCTGCGCGAGGCGTCGGTGTTCGCCGGCGGCTGGGACCTCGCGGCGGCCGAGGCCGTGTGCACCGGCCCGGCGGCGGACCTGATCGGCGCGCTGGTCGACAAGTCCCTGGTGGTCGCCGCCCCGCACGACCCGGACGGCACCGGTTCCGGCGCCGGCATGCGGTACCGCATGCTGGAGACCATCCACGAGTACGCCACCGAGCGCGCGGCCGAGGTCCCCGGGCTGCGCGCGGCGGCCGAGCGACGCCACCGCGCGTGGGTGCGTGCGCTGGTCGAACAGGCGGAGCCACGGCTGCGGTCGGCGGCCCAACTGCCCTGGATCGCCCGCCTGGAGACCGAGATGGACAACATCCGCGCGGCCCTGGACCGCGCCGTCCGCGCGGGGGACGAGGCGGAGGCGGGCGCCGTCGTCCTGGCCACCGGCTGGTTCTGGTGGCTGCGCAACCACCGTCAGGAGGCGGTGGCCTGGGTGCGGCTGGTGCTCCGCCTGGGCATCGCCCTGGACACCCTGCCCGCGGGCGCGCCGGCCGACGAGGTGAGGGCACGGGTGAAGACCGCCGACCCGGTGGGCGCCTTCCTCGCCGCCCCCGACGGCGAGGCCGGGCATCCGTTGCGCGAGCTGCGGATGGACCTGCGGATGCTGGACCTGTTCCTGACCGCCGAGACGGGCACGGAGACCCTCGCGGCCGACGAACGGACCCGGGAGTACCTCGCGCGCGTGCGGGCGGCCTACGAAGGCGGCGGACCGCAGGCCGCCCGGCTCCCGGGCATCATCTGGCCGCTGACCTCCTACTACCTGGGCGGCCCCACGGACATCCGCCCGCAGATGACGCGGTGCGTCGCCAACTGCCGCCGCTACGGCGGCGACTGGGAACTCGGGGTCGCCCTGATGTACCGCGCCCACGTGACCGTCGACTCCCCGGGCAACCTGCGGGGCGTCGACGAGGACCTGGCCGAGCTGCGGACGCTCAGCCGGCGCGTCGGTGACCGCTGGATGCGGGCGCAGATATGCAGCGCGGCCGGCGAGGCGGCCTTGGTCCGGGGCAGGTACGAGGAGGCGCGCGCCGAGTACGAGGAAGCGCTGCGGCTCGCCTACGAGGTGGGCGCCTACGCCGAGTCGCCGTTCCTGATCGCCCGGCTCGCCGAGATCTCCTACCGCTCCGGCGACCGGGAGGCCGCGCTGGCCGCGCTGGACGAGGCGGGAACGGCCGCCGACCGGTACGCGGTACCCGAGTCCCGGGCCTTCGTGCTGCTCCTGCGCGCCCACATCGCCCTGCACGACGACCAGCACGCGCGGGCCCGCGAGCTGTACGAGGCGACCCGCGCGGTGATCCGGGACGGCACCCCGCCCCCGCAGTTCGTGGCGGCCCAGCGGATGGTCGAGGCGCTGATCGCGGCCGACGAGTCGGGGCCCGCGCACGGCCTGTCGATCCTGGTGGAGGCCCTGCGCGAGGCCGTGGACCACCGGTGCGCCGAGTCGATCACGGCCGGCCTGGTGGACGTGGCGGCCGGTCTGCTGGCCCGGCTCGGCGATCTGCCGGGCGCGCTGCGGCTGTTCGCCGCCGCGGACCACTGGCGCGACGGCCTCGACCGGCCCGAACCGGAACGCGGCGAGGCCGCCCGGGTGCGCGCCACGGCCCGCGCGGCCCTCCCGGCCGACCGCTACGCCGCCGAGTGTGCCCGGGGTGCCTCCTTCGGCGTGGCGGACGTCCTGCGCGAGCTGGGCGCCGGGACGGCTAGCGGCAGGTGAACCGGGACTCCGCCCAGTCCGCGAGCGCCACCCGGTCGAAGGCGTCGCCGTGCGGTTCCACCACGAGCCGCACGGTCCCGCGCCCGGTGAGGTCGACGTGGACGGGGACGGCCGGGTCGCGGCCCTCGACCATGCCGGACCGCCACAGCCGCACCCCGTCGGCGTAGACGGAGAAGGAGACTTTGCCGAGGCCGGGCGTCATGTCGTCCACGCCGGCCAGCGCGTCGTACGCGGTGCACCGCCGGTTGAGGGCGATGGTGACGGAGGAGTCGCCCTGGACGGTGACCCCGCGCGCGTACCGCTCACCGCCGACGGACATGCCGTACCGCTGCCACACCCAGCTGCTGCCGCCGAGCACGATCTCGGGCCGGGTGCCGTCGCCGACGACGTCGAAGCGCAGCTCGCTCAGCTCGTAGACGGTGGGCGCCGGCGGCGGAGCGGGCGTCGGGGTCGGCTTGGGTCTCGGCCTCGGTGTGGGGGTGGGTGCAGGCGGCGGGACGGGCTTGGGGGCCGGCTTCGCCGGGGGTGTCGGGGTGGGCGTGCGGGCGGGCGTGCCGGCGGGCGTCGGTGCCGGGTCGGGAGCGTGGACGACGGGCTTCGGCGGGGGCGTGCGCGGAGCCGGCGTGCGCGGAGCCGGCGTGGGCGTGGGCGTCCCGGGCCGTACGACCGGCGCGGACACGGACGGGGAGGGGTCAGGCGCCGGCTGGGCGGCCTCCTGCGCCGGACGGCCGTCGTTCACCAGGGCCAGCGCGACCGCGGCGGCGGCCACCGCGACCACACCGGCCGCGATGCCGGCCTTCACCGGCGCCCCGAGTCCCTCGGAGGCCGCGGCCCCGCCCGCGCCGCTCGCCCCGCCGGACGAGCCACCGGCCGCGGCGGCGGCGCCGGCCGCCCCGGCCCCCGCGCCGCCGGCCACGATCCCGAGGGCCTTGGCGTACCCGGCGGCCCCGAACCAGCCGATGACCGCGACCGGCACGACAGCGGGGATACCGCTCGCGACCTCTTCGATCTGCGCCGCCGCCAGCCGGCACCTGGCGCACCCCTCCAGGTGCTTGCGCAGACCCCGCTCGGCGCGGACGCGCAGCTTGCGGCGGGCGTAGCCGCCGAGCTGGTCGGCGTAGCGGGCGCACTCCTCGTCCTGGGCGAGGGCGGCGCTGACGTGGGCCTGGAGGTACGCCTGCTTCAGCCCCTCACGCGCGCGGCTGGCGAGCACCCGGGTGCCGTTGGCGTCCAGCCCGAACAGGACGGCCACCTCGCTCGGGGACTCGTCCTCCACCTCGGTGTGCCACAGCACGGCCTGCCAGCGTTCGGGCAGCGAGCGGAAGGCCCGCATGGCCATGGACTGCTCGGCCTCGTGCAGGGCGCGGGCGTCGGCGCCGAGACCGAGGCCCGCCCCGGAGGTGCCGATGAACGCGGTGTCGTCGGGGGCTTCCGGGACCCGGGCGGCCTGCTGGGCGAAGAGGGCGAAGTCGTCGACGAGTTGCTCCCGCCGGGCGGATTTCGTCCAGTGGGCGGCGACACGCCGGACCGAGGTCAGCAGATAGGCCCGTACGGCGTGTTCGGGCCCGGAGCCGCCCCGCACCGCTTGCAGCATCCGCGCGAACACCTCGGCGGTGAGGTCGTCGGCGGTGTGCCCGTCCCGGCAGCAGGTGCGGGCGTAGCGCCGTACCGCGTCGGCGTGCCGTCGGTACAGCTCCTCGTAGGCGGAGTCGTCACCGCCACGCATCCGCTCGATCAGCTCGGTGTCGGCGGGCGGCACCCCCCGGGGCGGCGGCAGCACGCTTCCCCCACGCTGGGCGGGCACGTTCCCGTCACGGCCCCCGCCGGAGGAAGCCGGCCGCCCGCCTTGGTGCGGCACCTGGGGTGAGGTCAGCTCCCGGGTCTCGGCGTCCCCGTCGTCACCGCGCGACCCGTCCCACCCGTCAACGCCCATCGCGGACAGCCCCCGACCCCGGCTCAGCCCAACCCGTCAGGCGCCAGACTGCCACACCGGACTCCCCCGGAGCCCCCGCGCGCACCCCATCCACTCATCCGAGCGCACTTGCCTCCCCCATCCCCCGAACACCCGTCGAACGCCCAGCCACCGCAGCCGACGCGAGGGGCACCCGACGGAGAAGGGGGGCGTGGGACGGCATGGGTGCGCCTCGCCACCGCCCCACGCCCCCACACCCACGACGGGGCAGCGGCCGTACAACGCGACCCGCAGCCGTCGACGGCGCACCCGCCCCCGGAAAGGCCACCGGCACCACCCGAGCGCGACAGCCGCGCGGGTGGTGCCGGTCAAGGACGGAACGCCCCCGAAGGGGAAGCCGAGGCCCGGCTACGACCGGGACCGCAGCCCCTCCAGCAGGATGTCCAGCAACCGCGCCGACGCCTCCGCCTGCTGCGCCGCGTCCGGCAGCGACGGCGCCGCCGTGGCGATCACCAACAGCACGTCACCCACGGACACGTCCGTCCGCAGCTCACCCGCCGCCCGGGCCCGGTCCACCAACTGCCCGACCACATCGAGCAGCGCCCCGGCCCCGGCGTCATCGGCCACCGCGGCCTCCTGCGCCACGAGCCGCAGCTCGGCACTCCCCGGCTGCACCCGCTGCTGCGGCACCCGCGCCTCTCCGGCGAGGCCGACCGCCTCACCGGCCGCACCGGCATCACCGGAACCGGCGGAGCCGACCCGCAGCACCTGCGGCGGCAGCAACCTCCCCGCCCCGGACGCCACGGACGTCCGCAGGAACCGCGACAGCGCCGACCACGGCTCGTCCTCCTGCCCGAGCGCCGCCCGGGCCTGCTCGGTCAGCCGGGCCGTCTCCTCCTCGGCGATCCGCCGGACCAGCACGTCCTTGCTGGGAAAGCGCCGGTACACCGTGCCGACCCCGACCCGGGCCCGCCGCGCCACATCTTCCATCGGCGCGCCGTAGCCCAGCTCGCCGAACACCTCACGTGCCGCGCGCAGCACGTGCTCCAGGTTGCGCTGTGCGTCCACCCGCAGCGGGGTCGTCCGCGCCGTGTCCGCGCGTCCGCTGCCCACCGCCGCGCTCATCGCCTTGCCGCCGGGCGCGACGGCCGCTGCCGATGCCCAATGCGTGTCCTGAACATGCATGTGTTTCCCCCGGTAATGACGTCTCCCCCCGGAGACTCCCCGCCACTGAACGCGAGGTGCGCGGAACTGGCTTCGGTCCCGACCGGATCCGCCCGTCGCGGACCCGTTCGACCACATTCCCTACACCCCGTCGACACACGAACATAGTTGAGAGGAAGTCAATTCAGAAGGGGCAGGTTCCGTACAGTGCGCCCCCCGATCGGAGTACGGGGTGTATACATCCCGATTCCCGCCCTTCGCCCCCTGTCGCCCGCCCCCGCTGACCTGCCCCCTTTCGTCCCGCGCGGACGCCACGGCCGGTCGTGCGCACACCGGGCCGCCGGTCACACAAATTGTCGGGGCTGTGGACAAACTCCAGCGGCGGGTGCGTCATGGGATGGTGAAGGAACGTGCGCGCATTCTGGTTGTCGGCGGCGGCTACGTCGGGATGTACACGGCCCTGCGCCTCCAGCGGAAGCTGAAGGCCGAGCTGAGGAGAGGCGAGGTCGACATCACCGTCGTCAGCCCTGATCCCTACATGACGTACCAGCCGTTCCTCCCCGAGGCCGCCGCCGGCTCGATCTCCCCGCGCCACGTCGTCGTACCGCTGCGCCGCGTCCTGGACCACTGCCACGTCGTCGTCGGCGAGGTCACCTCGATCGACCACGCCGTACGCACCGCCGCCGTCACCACCCTCGCCACCGCCGAGGAGGGCAGGACCGCCGAACTCCTCGGCTACGACGAACTCGTGCTCGCCCCCGGTTCGGTCTCCCGCGCCCTGCCCATCCCCGGCCTCGCCGAGTACGGCATCGGCTTCAAGACCGTCGAAGAGGCCATCGGGCTGCGCAACCACGTCATCGAGCAGATGGACATCGCCTCCTCCACCCGCGACCCGGCCGTCCGCGACGCCGCCCTCACCTTCGTCTTCGTCGGCGGCGGCTACGCGGGCGTCGAGGCCCTCGGCGAGCTGGAGGACATGGCCCGCTACACCGCGCGCCACTACCACAACCTCCGCCCCGAGGACATGAAGTGGATCCTCGTGGAGGCCACCGACCGCATCCTCCCGGAGGTCGGCCCCGAGATGGGCCGGTACACCGTCACCCAGCTGCGCCGCCGCAACATCCAGGTGCTGCTGGACACCCGCCTGGAGTCCTGCGCCGACCGCGTCGCCGTGCTCAGCGACGGCCAGCGCTTCCCGACCCGTACGGTCGTGTGGACGGCCGGCGTCAGACCGCATCCGCTGATCGCCGCCACCGACCTGCCGCGCACCGACCGCGGCCGGCTCCGCTGCACCGCCCAGCTCACCGTCGACGGCACCGAGCACGCCTGGGCCGCCGGCGACGCCGCCGCCGTACCCGACGTCACGGCCGCCGAACCCGGCACCGAGACCGCCCCCAACGCCCAGCACGCGGTCCGCCAGGCCCAGGTCCTGGGCGACAACATCGTCCGCTCCCTGCGCGGCGAGCCCCTCCGGACGTACGCGCACAAGTACGTCGGCTCGGTCGCCTCCCTCGGCCTGCACAAGGGCGTCGCACAGGTCTACGGGCGCGAACTGAAGGGCTACCCTGCGTGGTTCATGCACCGCCTGTACCACCTCAGCAGGGTGCCCACCGTCAACCGCAAGGCCCGGGTGCTCGCCGAATGGACCCTCGCCGGGCTCTTCAAACGGGAGATCGTCTCGCTCGGTTCACTCGAACACCCCCGAGCGGAGTTCGAACTCGCGGCCGGTGGAAATCCTCCTCACAGCCCCTCCGACGACCCGAAGGGGTCGTCCTGACCGGACTCAGGAACTCCACGGCCCGCCCCGGCGTCTGACGGTTGTCGCCCGCCGCGGCCCGCTCCCTGCCAGACTGCCCTACGACGTCGGACGGGCACCCGCCCGCCCTAGCACCCACGAGGCTTTCCCCAAGTGAACTTCACGCGCTGGAGCGCCCGGCTCCCCGGAACGCAGCGCCGCGCCGCCGCGCGGACCGAGACGGCGGTCTCCCCGGACCGGCGGGGGGAAGGCTCCGTGCCCGCGGCCCGCGCCGAACAGCCCGCCGACGGCACAGCCCCGGTACCCGCCGTCGACGAACTGCCCGCGCGTGACGTCCTGGACCGCGTCCCGGCCCTCGTCGCCCTCGTCCACGGCCCCGACCACCGCATCGCCTACGTCAACGACGCCTACACGACGGCCTTCGGCGCCCGCGTCACCGGCGCGACCGCCCGCGAGGCCCTGCCCGAACTCGCCGAACTGGGCCTGCTCCCGCTGCTCGACCAGGTGCTGCGCAGCGGAAAGCCCCGCACCCTGAAGTCCCGCAAGGCCGTCGACGGCCGCTCGTACACCTTCACCTGCACCCCCGTCGCCGAGAACGGCGACCGCGACGCAGGCGGCGGTGCGGTCCTCGTCTTCGCCACGGACGTCACCGACCACGCCGAGGCCGCCGAGCGCCTGCGCGCCAGCGAGCGCCGCCAGCGCGAGACGGCCGTCACCCTCCAGCGCTCCCTGCTCCCGCAGGAACTCGAACAGCCCGACGACCTGCGCATCGCCGCCACCTACCAGCCCGGCGGCACCGAGGCCGCGGTCGGCGGCGACTGGTACGACGTGATCACCCTCGGCGGCGGCCGGACCGCCCTCGTCATCGGCGACGTCATGGGCCGCGGGGTGCGCGCCGCCGCCGTCATGGGCCAGCTCCGCACGGCCGTCCGCGCCTACGCCCGCCTCGACCTGCCCCCGCACGAGGTCCTGCAACTCCTCGACGGCCTCGCGGCCGAGATCGACGCCAACCAGATCGCCACCTGCGTCTACGCCGTCCACGACCCGAACGAGGGCCGCCTGGTCTACGCGTCCGCCGGTCACCTGCCGATCCTGGTCCGCGACGAGAGCGGCACGGTCTCCCGCGCCGACGAACCCACCGGCCCGCCGCTCGGCACCGGCGGCTGGATGCACTCCTCCGGCTCCATCGCCCTCGGCCCCGGCTCCACGGCCGTCCTCTACACCGACGGCCTGGTCGAGCGCCGCGACGCCGACCTGGACGAGGGCATCGCCGCGCTCGAAGGCGCCCTCGCCGGCGCGACCGGCAGCCCCCAGGTCGTCTGCGACCGCCTGGTCCGCTCGGCCGGCGTCACCGCCGACCACGACGACGACGTCGCCGTCCTCGTCCTCCAGCACCCCGCGCGGACCGGCCCCGACGGCGACCTCTTCCGCAACGCGGCCCTCGAACTCCTCGGCGGCGTCGAAGCGGCCCCCCGCGCGCGTGCCTTCGCCTCCGGCGTCCTCACCAGCTGGCGCTTCCCCGCCGAACTGCACGACCTCGGCGTCCTCGCCGCCAGCGAGCTGGTCGCCAACAGCCTCCAGCACGGAACCCCGCCCATGCGGCTCCGCCTGCGCCGTACAGACCGCCGCCTCATCGTGGAGGTCACCGACGGCGACGACCACCTGCCGAGGCGCCGTCGCGCCGAGCCCGGCGACGAGTCGGGCCGGGGCATCGCCATCGTCGCGACGATCGCCTCCAGCTGGGGCTGCCGCCGCACCCCCGGCGGCGGAAAAGCGGTGTGGTGCGAGTTCGTCCTGCCGAAGGCGAAGCACTGACCGGCTGTTGGACCCGCCGGCGCGGCATCGCGGTCACGCGCCCGCCCGG
Source organism: Streptomyces canarius (assembly GCF_014650735.1). Taxonomy (NCBI): domain Bacteria; kingdom Bacillati; phylum Actinomycetota; class Actinomycetes; order Kitasatosporales; family Streptomycetaceae; genus Streptomyces; species Streptomyces canarius. The sequence goes on along the minus strand of NZ_BMVN01000023.1, from coordinate 2,656 downwards.
TGCCGGAAGCCGACCACGGCAGACGGATCCGGCGTACCGAGCGACGCGCCCGAGATCTCCGAGGGATACGACACCTACTCCGCCCCGATCATGACGCCGTTCGTGCGAGCTGCCGGACACCGTGGACCCGCGCCCCGGAGCCACCGACCCGGACCTCGCCACCCGCTGACCGACACGCCCGGCACACGACGACGGCCGTCACCCGGAGGTGACGGCCGTGACGCACCGCGGGCTCACGCGTCCGCGCGCACCGGTCCCGTGGACGCCCCGCCCCGGGTGACCACCCGGGTCCCGCGCGCCAGCCAGGGCCGGTCCTGTACGGCGGTGAGGCGCCGCCCCAGCCACAGCGCCAGGACGGTGATCCCCAGCGAGAACAGCAGGAAGGTCACGATGTACGGCCCGGGCAGCGAGGCCCCGAGCGGACCGCCCACCGCCGGACCGACGGCCAGCGCCAGCTGCTTGACCAGCGCGAACGCCGAGTTGTACTGCCCGGCCATGCCCTCCGGCGCCAGATCGGCGACCAGCGGCGCGACCGTCGGCGACAGCATCGCCTCGCCCAGCCCGAACAACGCGTACGTCGACACGAACGCGGCCGTGGCCATCTCCTGGCTGCCGTGTCCCAGTCCCGCGTACCCGGCGGCCAGCCAGGCCACGGCCCAGATCAGCCCCACCGCGGCGATGACCCGGGACCGCCGGCGCCGCTCCACGAACTTCAGTACGGCGAACTGGGCGACCACGATCATCAGCGTGTTCGCGGCCAGCGCGGTACCCAGCGCGGACGTGGAGATCCCGGCCGCCTCCACGCCGTACGCGCTCAACCCCGACTCGAACTGCCCGTAGCAGGCGAAGAAGATCACGAAGCCCAGCACGGACAGCTGCACCATCGCCCGGTTCCCGAGCAGCTGCTTCCAGCTCCCCTTCGCCGACCCCGCCGGAGCGTCCGCCAGGCGCGGCGAGTGCGGCATCCGCACGGTCGCCAGCACGCCGACCAGCAGCAGGAACATCGCCGCCTCGATCGCGAACAGCAGCGTGAACGACGACACGCGCGTGGTGTCGACGAGGTGGCCGCCGATGAGACCGCCGACGCCCAGCCCCAGGTTCTGGAGGAAGAACTGCATCGCGAACGCACGCGAGCGCGTGTCAGCCGAGGAGCAGTCCACGATCATCGTCGCCAGCGCCGGCTGCATCACGGCCTGCCCGGCCCCGAGCGCCGCAGCGGACAGCAGCACACTCGCGGCGCTGCCCGACAGACCGAGGCTCAGCGCGCCCACGGCGGCGGTCACCAGGGCGGCGACCAGGACCGGCAGCGGGCCGCGCCGCACGATCGCCCGGCCGGCGAACGGCAGCACGATCAGCGCGGCCACGGCGAAGACGGCGAGCACGAGTCCCGCCGTCATGGCTCCCAGCCCCCGCATCTGCGCCACATAGACGTACAGGTAGGGGACGGTGAAGCCGAGCCCGAACGCGCTGAGTGCGTTGCCCACGTGGATCCGGCGCATCGCTGCGCCCATCGCCCTGGTCACGTTCACCTCTCTCACTAGTTAGACCTGAAGACTTCGAAGCTAAACTTCAAAGCTAAAGAGTACATGGTCAAGGACTTCAAGGCAAAGGGCTCCCGTGCGATACTGCGGCCATGGCCGACACCCCCGGCGTCACAGAGCCGACGCTCGAAGAACAGATCGCCGCCTACCAGCGCGAGTTCCAGGGCCTGGACCCCCAGGTCGAGAAGATCGTGTCGGCGCTGTCCCGTCTGAACCGCCGGATGAACGTCGCCTACGGCCGCCAGACCGCCGCCCTCGGCATCAGCAACGCCGAGTGGGAGGTCCTCAAGGCGCTGGTCCTCTCCGGCGCCCCCTACCGCATGGGTCCCAGCGAGCTGGCCAAGCGGCTCGGCCTCACCCCGGCCGCCATGACCCACCGGATCGACCGCATGGTCACCGAGGGACTGGTCACCCGGGAGCGCGACGAGTCCAACCGCGTCCGCGTCATCGTGGAGCTGACCCCCGAGGGCCGCGAGAAGTGGCTGGAGGCGATGCGCCTGGCGACGGTCTTCGAGGAGGACCTGCTCCAGGACCTCACTCCCGCGGAGCGCGCGGTGCTCGGCGAGGTCCTGACCAGACTGCTGCGCCGGGTGGAGCACGCCCAGCCGGACGCCGGCGGCCGGCTCAGCGACCTGGACTGACGCCCGCGGAAAAGATCTTGACAGCAGGGTGTTGACACGCCCCTGCTCGATCCGTAAAGTTCTCCGGGTTGCCGCGGAGCCGTAACGGTTCTTCGGTGGCACCTCAGCCGCTCCGAGCGGCACCCCTCACACCTTCAGCACGATCCCTCCTCCGGGTTGATTTCGGCGTGCCCGAATTCAATTCGAATAGGGACTCGGCGGCCCGATTGGGAATCGCCGGGCGGATCCGCTAAGGTTTGAGACGTCGGAACGGCCCAACGGCCGGGAAGACAAGCCCCGCTGACTGGGGATCAGACGCCGAAAGGATCTGATAGAGTCGGAACCGCCGGAAAGGGAAACGCGAGAGCGGGAACCTGGAAAGCACCGAGGAAATCGGATCGAGAAAAGATCTGATAGAGTCGGAAACGCAAGACCGAAGGGAAGCGCCCGGAGGAAAGCCCGAGAGGGTGAGTACAAAGGAAGCGACCGTTCCTT
>NZ_BMVN01000022.1:0-136951 GCF_014650735.1 Streptomyces canarius | reverse complement strand
GTCGCCGTCGAAGGCACCGTCGACCTCGACGAGGACTTCTGACCGCACCCGCACAACGGCGCAGGGGGTCCCCGAAACGCTCCGGGGACCCCCTGTCCGCTGAAGCAGCGGAGCTGTCAGGCGGGGCGGGCCGCGCCGTGGCGCCGCCCGCGGGGCTCGGGCTCTTCCGCCGGCTCGGTGGGCCTGGGGGTACCCGGCCGCTCGGCCGCCCTGAGCCGGCGGTCGATGCGCCGGTCACGCACGATGCCGAGCACGGACGGGAGGACCAGGAGGACCAGGATCCCGAGGGTGGCGAGCATTCCGATCAGTCCTTCGATCTGGTTTCCGTTCATGGACACCACTGTCGCGCCGGACGCTCCTTACCGGGAGTGGCAGGACTGCCGTAGAGCCTCGAATTACTGCCACTGTCGAGGCACACTGGCAGCATGCTGAAGAACGTGGCCGTCGTGCTGCTGGACGGAGTGCACCCCTTCGAGCTGGGTGTCGTGTGCGAGGTGTTCGGCATCGACCGCAGCGACGACGGGCTGCCCCGGTACGACTTCGCCGTGGTGTCGGCGGAGGGGCCCGAGCTGGGCACCCACTGCGGGTTCACCGTGTCCACGCCGTACGGCCTGGAGCGGCTGGAAGAGGCCGATCTGATCGCCGTACCGGCCGGTGAGACCTATGCGGAGCGCGAGTATCCGGAGGAACTGCTGACGGCGCTGCGGCGGGCCGTGGACCGGGGCACCCGGGTGCTCAGCGTCTGCTCCGGGGTGTTCGTGCTGGCCGCGGCGGGGCTGCTGGACGGGCGGCGGTGTGCGGCGCACTGGCACAACGCCGAGCAACTGTCCCGGCGCTATCCGCGGCTCACGGTCGAGCCGGACGTGCTGTACGTGGACGAGGACCCGGTGATCACCTCCGCCGGCACCGCCGCCGGGATCGACGCCTGTCTGCATATCGTGCGCAAGGAGCAGGGGCCGGAGGTGGCCAACAAGATCGCCCGTCGGATGGTGGTGCCGCCGCACCGGGACGGCGGGCAGGCGCAGTTCATCGAGCGGCCCCTGCCGAAGGCGCCGTGCGACACGGTCGGGGAGGTGCTCGCCTGGATGGAGGCCCACCTCGACCAGGAGGTGACCGTCGAGCAGCTCGCCGCCCGCGCCCACTTGGCGCCGCGCACCTTCGCCCGGCGCTTCCAGCAGGAGACGGGGACCACGCCGTACCGGTGGATCCTCCGCCAACGGGTGCTGCTGGCGCAGGAGTTGCTGGAGGGCACCGACGAGACCATGGACGCCATCGCCTGGCGCACCGGGTTCGGTACGGCCGCCGCGCTGCGCCACCAGTTCGTCCGGGCGCTGGGTACGACCCCGAACGCCTACCGACGCGCGTTCCGGGGCCCGGAGGCCGCCTGAGCGCGCGCCGGTACCAGGCGGCCTACCAGGGCAGCGCCCGCAGCAGCAGGTTCTGCGGGCGGAGCGTGATGCCCACGCGGGTGGTGTCGTCGGACCCGCTGACCTGCTCGAAGCGGTACTTCGCGGAGATCGCCGCGGTGATCAGGCTCAGCTGGGTCATGGAGAAGTGGTCGCTGGGGCACTTGCGGTTGCCCACGCTGAACGGGCTCATCGCGTACTTCGGCACCTCCTTGGCCCGCTCGGGCAGCCAGCGGTCGGGGTCGAAGTCGAGGTGGCGGGCGTAGGAGCGGGCGTCGCGCTGGATGGCGTACGGGCTGTAGACGATGTCCGCCCCGGCCGGAATGCGATAGCCGCCGAGCGCGGTGTCGGTCACCGCGCGCCGCGTCAATATCCATACGGCGGGCCGGAGTCGCATGGCCTCGACGACGACATTGTTGGTGTGCGTGAGTGCGCGGACGTGCTCGAATCCGACCGGTCGACCACCGGTCACGGATTCGACCTCGGTCCGTACCTTCTCGGCGTGTTCCGGGTGGGCGGCGAGGACCTGGAGCAGCCACATGATCGTGGAGGCGACTGTTTCGCTGCCGGGGGTGAGTATGGCGACGACCTGGTCGTGGATCTCCTGTTCCCCGATGGGGTCGCCATTGTCGTCCTTCGCCTCCAGCAAGGCCGTCAGCAAATCGTCCGGCTTTTGACCAGATGCCCTCCGCTCGGCGACGATCTCGTCCACGAGGAGATGCAAATCGGCCAGCGCCCGGTTGAATGCGCGGTTGGCCGGGAACGGCAGCCGGTAGAGCGGGCCGAGCGGGACCACCATCCGGCGGTACATGCCACGGAAGACGGTGGCGAGATCGAGGCTGAGCCGTTCCGCGCGCTCGTCCATGTAGTCGCCGCGCAGCAGGCAGCGGGCCGCGATGCGGACGGCGACCCGGAAGGACTCGGAGGTGCAGTCGACGGTGCCGCCGGGTTTCCAGCGGTCGGTCAGCGCGTGCGCCTCCTCCTCCATGACCGGGCCGTAGCCGGGTATCGCGTCGAGCCGGAACGCGGGCTGTATGGTGCGCCGCTGCCGGCGGTGCCGGGGGCCGTTCGCGGTGGCCACGCCCTCCTTGCCGAGCAGTCCTTCGAGGGACTCCCACAGCGGGCCGTCGATCTTGAAGTCGGGGTTCAGGGCCAGTGCTCCGGTGAGCGCCGGGGCGGTGACGGCGTAGACCGTCTTGGGGCCGAGCTTCAGGCGGACGACGTCTCCGTGGTCGCGCAGCCCGGACATGAAGGCGAGCGGGTCGCGGACCAGTTTCAGGCCGTGGCCGAGAACCGGTACGGCACCTCCGGCCAGGGGCGGCTCACGCAGGTCGGGCGTCTCGGGGTTCGCGGGCGTCCCGGGGTTCGCGGGCTGTACCGACTCGACGGTCATTTCTCACCTGCCGCTTCGTTCGTGACGTACGGGGGGGTGGAGCGGTCGTCCCAGCTGTCGACCATGTACCGGCCGGACTCGTGGTGGAACCAGTAGACGGAGCTGAACCAGTTGCGCATATGGCCGACACAGGTCTGGACGGCGGTGCTCAGCTCTTTTCCGCGGACCGTTCCGTCGTCGATCTCGCGGGCGAACCTCAGGGCGCCCTGCTCGGCTCCGAGGAATTCAGTGACGCATTCCTCGACGCGCCGCCGGACGTCGTCCACCGCTTCTTCGAGGGTCATCCCCCGGTGGGTGATGAGGCTGATTCCGAGATTGTGCACCTCGTCGCCCGCTATTTCCTTCGGAAGCGAGCAGAGGTCGTTGTACCAGGCGGCGAATTCCTGACTGAGGAGGGCCGCCCGGCGGTACGCCGGGTTTTTCCGCACGGCGTCCGGGAGTTCACATCCGGCGCTGGGTTCAAGCAGGTCCGTCCATACCCAGTGCGCGAAGGTGAGCCGGCGCAGCGCGAGGTATTCCTCGACGCCGGGTATGTAACCCTCGGTGCGGTTGCGGAACTCACGGTCGTAGGCCTCGATGACCGCGTGGAAGTGCCGGGCGAACCGCTGGTTCCAGGTGGGCGACAGGAAGCCGTACAGCCGCAGCACGCTGTCCGCGAAGCCCGCCACCAGGGGGTCGGGGTGGTGCTGGTGGTGTCTGGGTGCGTCCAGAGCCGCGTGCAGCCGGTGCCGCAGCCGCCGCCAGTCGCCCGCCCGGCCGTGCACGATGTCGCGGTCGTGGCGGTCGTCCCAGACGAAGAACCAGGCGCTGTAGTCGGCTATGGCCTGGAGGACCTCGTCGGGGGCACTGGTGTAGTAGCCCGCCATGAGATCGGTGTAGCACAGGCCATCGGCATATTCCCGGACCTTGGCCGGCGGCATGAGCCGATTTTCCAGGAGCCAGAGCCGGGTCTTCTCCTGGAGTCGTGGCCAATACGGATGCAGTTGCCGGGGAAAGGCGGACTCGATCACCGGGAGTGCCAGTGAGGGTGGGACTACGACCGCCGTGTGCGTCGCTGTGGTGCTGTGTGGGAAAGCTTGCACGAACAAACCCCTCTCAGCCGCCGGGAGCGCACACCCCTCCCGTTGTGCCGGGCGTGCGCCGTTGCGTATCCCGCACTTCCATTCAGCACCACAACTGACCGCCGTGGGAACGGATTTGCTTCATTCGCCACCCCAAGGTGCCGCGAGCTCCCCCTGTGTGACTGGTTAAGGATCACGAGGGGCGCAAAGGGACCGGTTGTACGACGCACGCACGAGCGAAGTACGACAACACGAAGGCGCCCCGCCCAGGAAGATCCCGGACGGGGCGCCCAAGTACGCGGCATCGCTCAGTCGTTGGCGACCACGGGGTAGCGTGGCTCGTTCTCCGCCATCTGCCGCAGCGCGTCCTTGCGGTCCCGCTTCGACAGCCGGTCGATGTACAGGTAGCCGTAGAGGTGGTCGGTCTCGTGCTGCAAACAGCGTGCGAAGTAGCCGGTGCCGCGGACCTTGATCGGGTTGCCCTGCTCGTCCTGGCCGGTCACCTCGGCGTAGTCGGGACGGGCGAGCGACGCGTACGCCGTGGGCACGGACAGGCAGCCCTCGTTGCTGTCGTCCAGCCGGCGCTTCTCGGCGGGCAGGTCGACCAGCTTCGGGTTGCAGACCACACCGACGTGCCGGACGCCAGCGTCGTCCTGGCAGTCGTAGACGAAGACCTTCAGGTCGACACCGATCTGGTTCGCGGCCAGGCCCACGCCCTCGGCGGTGCGCTGGCTGGCGAACATGTCGGCGACGAGCTGCTGGAGCTCCTCGCCGAACTCGGTGACGTCCTTGCACTCCTTGTGCAGCACCGGGTTGCCGACGACCGTGATCGGCCGGGAGGTGCCGCGCTCACGCCAGGCCCTCTCGCGCTCCTCGCAGTCCTCCGTGTCGACGACGTAGCCCTCGTCGTCGACGGGGAGCACGCCCGCGTGCTGCTGACCGGTGTCCTGCTGCGCCATGACCGACGTACGCCTTCCTCAAAGAACAGGGGAGAGATGTTGCTGATACAGGGTACGGCGCCTGGTCAGCAGACCTCTTCCAGATCGCGCCAGTCCCGCGAATCCGGGCTGTCCGCGACCCACCCGTCGAGAAGCCCCCGCACGAGCGATGCCGGGGCCGCGACGCCGCACTCCCGCTCCGGCACCCAGAGCTGTCCGTCCGTCCGGTGTCCGAGCGGCCCGGGGTGACCCGGCTCGCTGTGGTCGTGCGGGTCCAGGTGCACCCCCTCGCCCTCGTCGGACGGCATGCGGGACTCGCTGCACATCCGGCACAGCAGCCGTACCGACGACGACCAGTCCTCCGCCGCGAACCCCGCGTCCGCGGCCAGTTGCTCCAGCGCGTCCCGGTCGGCCTCGGTGGCCGCCTCCAGCAGGACCACCCAGGTGGGGACGGGCGACGGCGCCCACAGCTCGATCTCGTCGAAGACCGGGTAGGAGTGCCCGGCCGACGTGGTGCGCTCACCGTGCGGGACGCCGTCGTGCAGCACGACCTCACCCCAGCGCCGCCCGGAGGAGGGCAGCGGGATCGACAGCACCTCGATCCGCGCGGGGTCCAGCCGGCGGCCCCAGACCACCTCGGCCTCCCCCTCCGGGGAGAGCCGTACGGCCGCGCTGCCCAGCTCCATGCCGACGGGCTCCGCGGAGGCCGCGGCACCCCCGGGCACCTTCAGCCCGTACGCCTGCCAGGCGCGGCGGGCCAGCGGCCAGTCCTGAAGGGCGGTCGCGGCGATGCCGACGTTCCACCAGTCGGGCGCCCCGGTCTCCCGGTCGAGCAGGGCGACCGCGCGCAGTCCGGCCGCGCGCGCCTGCTCCCAGTCGTGCCGGAACTTGTGCAGCAGCGCGAGGTTGAACCAGGACTCCGACAGCCAGGGTTCCAGATCGGCGGCGCGTGTCAGCAGCTCGCCCGCGTCCTCGTACCGGCCGTCGCCGATGAGTGTGAACGCCCGGTCGGTGGCCTGCCGCCAGGAGGCGGAGGGCCGGTGCCGTCCCTTGCCGAAGATCCTCACGATTCCCGCCTGCCAGTTCCATTTCCCGCTGTGGGCTGGCTTGTGCCCCCGGACACCCTCTCCCTCGCATCCAACCACGTGCCGCGGGAAAGGCGCTCATTACCCATGGGTTACCCAGCCGGGCGCGGGGTCAGACAGCCCGGTTCGTCGCACCGGCACCCGCTCCCGCACGCCGGGAGGCCTGGCCAGTACCCGGGCGAGCGACTCCACGACCTCGGGAGCGTAGTCCCCGGCGGTGCCGAGCCGCAGCTCCTCCAGTGCGCGCAGCGGGCCTTCGGGACCGGCGTCCCGGGCCTTCTCCTCGTAGGCGTTCACGGCCCGGACGATCCGGGCGGCGAGCGGCTGTTCCCGGTAGGGGTCGGCCTGCCGTTCCACGACGACGGCGACGGCCGCGTCCACGCCGGTCTGCCGGACGACGGCACCGCCGAGCAGGGCGATGCGCCGCTGCTCCGCGGCGGGCAGACCGGCGGTGGCGCCGGCCGGAACCGGGTCGACCAGGCTGAGCTGGCCGATGTCGTGCATCAGGGCCGCGTACTCCAGGACGGTCAGTCCGGACCCGGTCAGGCCGAGGTCCCGGCCGACGGCGAGGCTGAGCGCGGCGACGCGGTGGGCGTGCCCGGCGGGGGTGCAGCCGGCGATCTCGGTGGCGCGGGCGAGGGAGGCGATGGTCTGCCGGTAGGTGGCGCGGACGTCCGCGTACCGGCGCAGGGAGAGCTGGACGAGCAGCATGGGCAGGCAGAACACGGGCAGCGCCCACAGGCCGACGACGGCGACCGCGAGTGCCATCACGGCGCCGGTCGCGCAGATGGCCGAGCCGATGCCGAGCAGTCCGCGCAGTTCCTCGCGCAGCAGCGGGCCGAACGGCCAGCGGGTGCGGCAGTGGGCGAGCGCGCCGGCCAGGACCGCCCCGCACAGGGAGGTGAGGGCGAGCAGGGTGAGCAGCAGGAGGGCGTAGGCGGGACCGACCCAGTGGGCGAAGACGCCCTGGCTGTAGAGGGGTTGGAAGCAGACGGCGGCGAAGCCGACGGTGAGGGTCCGGCGGGTCAGGTGGTCGACGGTGGGGCTGCGGCCGGACCAGATGTGCGGGACGGCGCCGAGCACGGTGGCGACGAGGACGACGGTGACCACCTGGGCGGCTCCGTGCTGGCCGGGCCGTCCGGCGTCGGCGCCCAGCAGGGCGTACGCCAGGGCGCCGGCGGCACCGAGGGGCGCGGCCTGCCGCTGTCCCTGCTCGTCGCTCCAGCGGGTGAGTTCGCCGACGGCTATGAGCACGCCGAAGGCGAGCGCGACGCCCCGGTCGTGCAGGCCGGTCCAGAGGGTGACGGCGAGGGAGCCGGCCGCGACGAGGGCGGCGGCGCCGTGGATCAGCCGCAGGGCGGTCATCGGGGCGCCCCGGTGCTGGGGGTCCGCTCGGCGGGCGGGGTGCCGTACGCCGGTTCGTCGGCGGTGACCGCCGGATGCCAGCCGCAGCGGCGCAGGGCGCGGACGAGCGCGCCGACCATCCGGGGGTCGAAGTGCGCCCCGGCGCAGCGCTCCAGCTCGGCGACGGCGGCCTCGACCGGGCGGGCCCTGCTGTAGCAGCGGGTGGAGGTCATGGCGTCGAAGGCGTCCGCGACGGCGACGATCCGGGCGCACTCGGGGATCTGGCCGCCCGCCAGGCCGTACGGGTAGCCGCTGCCGTCGAGCCGTTCGTGGTGGTGGAGGATGGCCGCGCGGGCCTCGCCGAGGAAGGAGATCCCGCGGATCATCTCGTGGCCGTACTCGGGGTGCAGCTCGATGATCCGCCGCTCCTGCGGGGTGAGCGGGCCCTCCTTGCGCAGCAGCCGGGTGGGCACGCCCAGTTTGCCGACGTCGTGCAGGATGCCGGCGAAGCGCAGCACCTCGACGCGGTCGTCGTCCATGCCGAGTTCGCGGGCGATCAGCACGGAGGCGTGTCCGACGCGTTCGCTGTGGCCGCGCGTGTAGCCGTCCTTGATGTCGACGGCCTGGACCAGGGCGCGGATGGTGGCCTGGTGGGCGGCGCGTTCGCGGTGGTACAGGGCGAAGACCCACCAGGAGACGCCCATCGGCAGCAGCACGAGCAGCGCGGCGACCGGGCCGTAGGGGCTGCGCCACAGGACGGCCATCATCAGCCCGGCGAGTCCGTGCACCGCGACCGGGGCCGGCGTGCGCGCCAGCTGTTCGCGCCAGGCCCGCCGCAGCGGCAGCAGCCCGGCCGCCGCGCGCAGGCCGCCGTCGAGCGCGGTGAGCACCAGGCAGAACGCGAGGACGGCCGCGCCCGCGGGCAGCAGCGCGGAGGGGAAGTCGGAGCCGACGACGGCGTCCTCGCCGCCGAGCGCGCAGTGCGTCCGGGCGGCGGCCCACACGGCGAGCGCGGGCTGCGCGGCCCGCCACACCCGCCGGAGCAGGACGGGCCGGTGCTCGACCGGGGAGAGCAGCGCGGCGGGCACCGGGACGAGCGCGGCGGCGGCCGGGGGCAGCAGGAACGCACCGGCGAGCAGTACGGGGTAGAAGGTGCCGCCGAAGCGGCGGCGTACGGCGTGTTCGCAGGCCGCGTAGAGCGCGGCGAGCAGGGCCAGTGCCCCCCAGGGGGTGTGCGTCGCCGGCAGGGGCAGCAGGCAGAGGACGGCCGACAGGGCGACGGCGGCGACAAAGCCGCGTGCCCTTGCCGGTACCGCGTCCATCACGCCCCTCCCCGACCGTGCCTCCGTAAGGCTCGGAGCCTAGGGCGGGGATCGGGGGGTGCGGGGCCTATGACCTGAGGATTAGCACGTTCGGGTGATATGCCCCGGCGTGTCAGGACTCCTGCGGTGCCGCCGGGGCCTTGGTCACATCGTGCTCCGGGACCGTCTGCCCGGAGCGGATCAGCTCGATCCGCCCCATGACCTTGGCCCGCAGGTCGGCGGGCACGTCGTCATGCCCGCAGCACCGCTTCACCAGCTTCTTCACGGCCTGCTCCAGGCCGTACTTCTCCAGGCACGGCGAGCATTCCTCGAAGTGGTGCTGGAACTTGTCGCGGTCGACGTCCGGCATCTCGCTGTCGAGGAACTCGTACAGGTGGTCCAGGACCTCACTGCAGTCCGTCTCGTGCGGCTCTCCGCAGCTCATGAGCCCGAGCCTTTCGCTTCGTTCGACTCTCCGGCGCCGGCCGGGACCAGCCCGCGCTCACGGGCGTAGTCCTCCAGCATGCCGCGCAGCTGACGGCGGCCCCGGTGCAGCCGGGACATCACCGTACCGATGGGTGTCCCCATGATGTCCGCGATCTCCTTGTAGGCAAACCCCTCGACGTCCGCGAGGTAGACGGCGATGCGGAACTCCTCGGGGATCGCCTGGAGCGCGGCCTTCACGTCCGAGTCGGGCAGGTGGTCGAGCGCCTGCGACTCGGCGGAGCGCAGACCCGTCGACATGTGCGACTCGGCACGGGCGAGCTGCCAGTCCTCGATCTCCTCCGCGGCGGAGCGCTGGGGCTCGCGCTGCTTCTTGCGGTAGGAGTTGATGAAGGTGTTCGTGAGGATGCGGTACAGCCACGCCTTGAGGTTGGTGCCCTCGCGGAACTGGTGGAAGGACGCGTACGCCTTGGCGTACGTCTCCTGCACCAGGTCCTCGGCGTCGGCCGGGTTGCGCGTCATGCGCAGCGCGGCCGAGTACATCTGGTCGAGGAATTCGAGCGCGTCCCGCTCGAAGCGCGCGCTGCGCTCCGCGGTCGACTCGTCGGACGCGTCCGCGCTGACGCCCTGGCCCTCGGGCAGCTCCGCCTGGCCGTTGTCGGTCCCTGCGTCGGTACCGGTGACCGGACCCACCTCCTCAAGATCCCGGGTGGAACCGAAACCGATCCCACTCGATTCGGAGGATAGAACACGACCCGTGCCTGCCGCCGCTCGAATAGGAGCGATCTTGGCCGCGTGCAGCACGGACCAGTCCAGGTCAGTGCGGCTGCTGCGAGCCGGGCAGATGGTCGAACCCATGCGGCGGACTTCCTCTCCCTCGACGTCGGTGCCGAACCCGTCGGCACTTCCGTCCCGCTCAACAGCGGCCCACCGCACAACATTCCCGGGTCACCCGAGTGACGCGGTCCACTCCCGTACCGCGCCGGTGATGATCTCCAGCGCCCGCTCCTGGGTGAGGTCCGCGCGCCGGGGAACGGCGAACCCGTGATCGCCGTACGGCACCTCGATGAGCCGGAAATCACCCTCCGGGAACTCCGCCGGCTTCCCGAAGGGGTCGTTGCCGCCCTGGACGACCAGCGTGGGCACCCCGGCCCCCAGCAGCTCGTCCGCCCGGGACTTCTCCGGCTTGCCCGGCGGGTGCAGCGGGAAGCTGAGCGCGAGCACGGCGTGCGCGCCCAGCTCGGCCGCCGTGCGGCAGGCGACCCGGGCGCCGGCGCTGCGGCCCCCGGCGATCACCGGCAGGCCCGGCCCGGTGAGCGCGGGCCATACGCCCCGCCACCCGGTATCCAGGGTCTTCGGCGCGGGAGCGACCTTCTTGCCGGCGACCCGCCAGGGCTGCTCGACGAGGGCGACCGTCACGCCGTCGGCGGGCAGCGTGGCCGCGAGCGCCCGGAGGTCGCGTGCCTCGATGCCGCCGCCGGCGCCGTGGCTCACGGCCAGCACCAGCCGTGCCTTCTTCGCCGTGTGCCAGGTGATCCGGGCGTCCCCGGCCTCCGTACCGACCGTCTGGGAAGTCACATCGGTCACATGAGTCATGTCGGTCACATCCGTCACGTCAGAAGAGTGTGCCCTCTTCCGGACCCTCCAGCTCCTTCAGCAGCTCCGGGCCGTTGTTGCGGACGTTGCTGACGGCGGTGGAGACCGGGTAGGCGCGCATCAGGCCGGCCGGGGGCGGGGCGAGCAGCTCGCGCAGGTCGTCGGGGTCGGTGCGGGAGGGGTCGAGCCAGGCGTCCCAGCGATCCGGGGTGAGCATCAGCGGCATCCGGGGGTGGATCTCGGCGAGGGAGCGCGGGCCCTCGGCCGGGGCCACGGCCAGCGGGGTCTGCTCCGCCTCGGTGGTGATCACCGAGCAGGTGACCCACCAGGCCCGCGGGTGGTCGTCGGGCAGGGTCCGGTCGCGCCAGAACTCGTACAGGCCGGCCATCGCGAACACCGAGCCGTCGGCGGGCAGCACGAAGTACGGCTGCTTGCGCGGCCTCTTCTTCTTCCCCTCCACCTCCAGGTCGCGCTCCTGCGCGCCGGTGACCCACTCGTAGTAGCCGTCGGCCGGCAGGATGCAGCGGCGGGTGGCGAAGGCGCGCCGGTAGGCGGGCTTCTCGTGGACGGTCTCCGCGCGGGCGTTGATCATCCGGGCGCCGCCCTCCGGGGTCTTGGCCCAGGACGGGACCAGGCCCCACTTCAGCGTGCGCAGCTGGCGAACCGGACGCGGGGAGTCCGCGTCTTTCAGGGGGCGGTCCAGGACGGCGTAGACCTCCTTGGTCGGCGCCACGTTGTAGTCGGGCCCCAGGCTCTCCTCGGGCTCCCTCCCCCAGAGGCTCGACTCCGCTCGCCCTGGGGGGACCCCCATCTCGACTTCGAAGACTCCCGCGAGATCCTCGGGCCTACGACTCGATGCATACCGTCCGCACATACGTGCCACACTGCCAGATTCCGTACCAGTACAGGGAGCCACTCCGACCGATGGACAGCCTCGCCGCCACCGCGCTGCCCGACCTCTGGGACCGGCTCACCGGCACCCAGCCCGATCCCGACCTGTGGGTGGTGCTGGCCACGCTGGCCGCCGCGCTCGCCGTGGTCGTCCCGCACCCGGTGTGGCGGATATCCCGCAACGCGATCACCATCGCGCACGAGGGCGGTCACGGTCTGGTCGCGCTGGTCACCGGCCGGCAGCTCACCGGGATCCGGCTGCACTCGGACACCAGCGGGCTCACCGTGAGCCGGGGCAAGCCGTACGGGCTGGGCATGATCCTGACGGCCGCCGCGGGCTACACGGCCCCCTCGCTGCTCGGCCTCGGCGGGGCCGCGCTGCTGGCCGCCGGGCGCATCACCCTCCTGCTGTGGGCGGCCACGGCCCTGCTGGTGGCGATGCTGGTGATGATCCGCAACGCGTACGGCGTGCTGACCGTGGTCCTCGCGGGCGGGGCCTTCCTGCTGGTGTCCTGGCTGGCGGGGCCGCAGGTGCAGGCCGCGTTCGCGTACGCGGTGGTGTGGTTCCTGCTGTCCGGCGGGGTACGGCCGCCGTTCGAGCTCCAGGCCAAGCGGTCCCGGTCGGGGGCGGGGGACTCGGACGCGGACCAGTTGTCGCGGCTGACGCACGTGCCGGCGGGCCTGTGGCTGTTCCTGTTCCACGCGGTGTCGCTGTGCTCGCTGATCGGCGGGGGCCGCTGGCTGCTGGAAGGTTGACGGCGCGGCCTCCTTATAAAGTGGCCCCATGGCCCCGAACACCTCCTCCACCGCCCTCTGGCCCGCCCCGCACGCGAGCGGAGCCGTCGACGCGACGGTCCACGTGCCGGGGTCCAAGTCGGTCACCAACCGCGCCCTCGTCCTCGCGGCCCTGGCCTCCGAGCCCGGCTGGCTGCGCCGCCCGCTGCGGTCCCGGGACACCCTGCTGATGGCCGGTGCCCTCAGGGCCATGGGCGTGGAGATCGAGGAGGGGGTGGGCCCGGACGGCACCGGCGAGGCCTGGCGGGTGCTGCCCACGGGCCTGTCCGGCCCGGCCACGGTCGACGTCGGCAACGCGGGCACGGTGATGCGGTTCCTGCCGCCGGTGGCCGCGCTGGCCGACGGCCCGGTCCGGTTCGACGGTGACCCGCGGTCGTACGAGCGTCCCCTGAACGGCGTGATCGACGCCCTGCGGGTGCTCGGCGCCCGGATCGACGACGACGGCCGGGGCACGTTGCCGCTGACCGTGCACGGCGGCGGGGCCCTGGACGGCGGCCCGGTGTCGATCGACTCGTCCTCGTCCTCGCAGTTCGTGTCGGCGCTGCTGCTGTCGGGCCCCCGCTTCAACCAGGGCGTGGAGGTCCGCCACACCGGCGCCAGCCTGCCCTCGATGCCGCACATCCGGATGACGGTGGACATGCTGCGCGCGGTCGGCGCCCAGGTGGACACCCCGGAGTCGGGCGGCGAGCCGAACGTGTGGCGGGTGACGCCGGGCGCGCTGCTCGGGCGGGACCTGACGATCGAGCCGGATCTGTCCAACGCGCAGCCGTTCCTGGCGGCGGCCCTGGTCACCGGCGGCAAGGTGGTGATCCCGGACTGGCCGGCCCGTACCACCCAGCCGGGTGACCGGCTGCGGGAGATCTTCACCGAGATGGGCGGTTCCTGCGAACTCACCGAGTACGGCCTGGGGTTCACCGGTTCGGGGGCGATCCACGGCATCGACGTGGACCTCGGTGACGTGGGCGAGCTGACCCCGGGCGTCGCGGCGGTGGCCGCGCTCGCCGACTCGCCGTCCACCCTGCGGGGCGTGGCCCATCTGCGGCTGCACGAGACGGACCGGCTGGCCGCGCTCACCAAGGAGATCAACGAGCTGGGCGGTGACGTCACGGAGACGGCCGACGGCCTGCACATCCGCCCGCGCGCGCTGCACGGCGGGACCTTCCACACCTATGAGGACCACCGCATGGCGACCGCCGGTGCGATCATCGGCCTGGCCGTGCCGGGCGTGCGGATCGAGAACGTGGCGACGACGGCGAAGACCCTGCCGGACTTCCCCGAGCTGTGGACCGGGATGCTCGGGCAGTAGGGACGTACGTTATGCGCCGCTACGGCAAGCACACCGACGAGGACGACATCCGCAGCCGTCCCAACCGCAAGGGCAACCGGCCGCGGACGAACATCCGGCCCAAGCACGAGGACGCGGCCGAGGGCATGGTCCTCACCGTCGACCGGGGGCGGCTGACCTGCCTGGTCGAGGACCGGGTCGTGATGGCGATGAAGGCGCGTGAGCTGGGCCGCAAGGCGGCCGTGGTGGGCGACCGGGTGGCCCTGGTCGGTGACCTGTCCGGCATGAAGGACACGCTCGCGCGGATCGTCCGCATCGAGCAGCGGACGTCGGTGCTGCGCCGCACGGCCGACGACGACGATCCGTACGAGCGGGTGGTCGTCGCCAACGCCGACCAGCTGGCGATCGTGACGGCCCTGGCAGACCCCGAGCCCCGCCCCCGGCTGATCGACCGCTGCCTGGTCGCGGCCTTCGACGGCGGTCTGGAGCCGCTGCTGGTGATGACCAAGTCGGACCTGGCCCCGCCGGACAAGCTGCTGGAGCTGTACGGCGCCCTCGACATCCCGTACGTCGTCACCAGCCGCGGGGAACTGGAGAACGGGGACGCGTCGGACCGGGTCCGCGAACACCTCGACGGCAAGATCACCGCGTTCGTGGGGCACTCGGGCGTCGGCAAGACGACGCTGGTCAACGCGCTGGTGCCGCGGGAGCGCCGGCGTTTGACGGGACACGTCAACGCGGTGACCGGCCGGGGCCGGCACACCACCACCTCCGCCCTCGCCCTGCCGCTGGACGACGGGGGAGGCTGGGTCGTCGACACCCCGGGGATCCGCTCCTTCGGGCTCGCGCACATCGACCCGTCCCGGGTGATCCACGCCTTCCCCGACCTCGAACCCGGTACGGCTAACTGCCCGCGCGCGTGCAGCCACGACGAGCCGGACTGCGCGCTGGACGCGTGGGTGGCGGAGGGACACGCGGACCCGGCACGGCTGTACTCGCTGCGCCGGCTGCTGGCCACCAGGGAGCGCAAGGAAGGCGACTGAGCCTCGCGTAGTTTGCCGGGGTGCGTGGCCGGTAAGTGCATAATCGCACCGAGCCGGAGATCCGGATCAACGGGAGGACCGCACATGGCGTGGCTGCTGGTCATCGTGGCCGGGATACTGGAGACCGGCTTCGCCGTGTGCCTGAAGCTCTCGCACGGGTTCACGCGCCTGTGGCCGACGATCGCCTTCGCGTCGTTCGCCCTGGGCAGCTTCGGTCTGCTCACCCTGTCCCTGAGGAAGCTGGACGTCGGCCCCGCCTACGCCGTGTGGACCGGCATCGGCGCGGCGGGCACCGCCATCTACGGCATGGTCTTCCTCGGCGACCTGGTCTCCACCCTGAAGATCGTGTCGATCAGCCTGGTCATCATCGGGGTGATCGGACTCCAGCTCTCGGGCTCGGCCCACTAGAAGCTGTCGGCTTCGGCCCACCGCGCGCTGCCGGCCCACCGGGCGTCCTCGGCCCACCGCGCTCGGGAGGCGCCGGCCTTCACGCCAGGTGCCGTGGCAGCACCGCCCGTACCAGCTCCGCCATCCCGCCCTCCCCCGGCGGCGCCGCCACGCAGGACAGGGCGAGGCGTACGACCAGCTCACAGGAGCGGAGCAGTTCCGCGGTGTCGGCCGGGTCGGCGCCCGGACCGGCCAGCGCGGTCACCGCGCGGTCCCGGACGATCCGCACGAAGTCGCGGGGCGCGGGCAGCGGCCCGTCCGCCCGGCGCTGCGCCGGTACCGCGCTGGTGGAGGGCACGGCGGTGAGCGTCGGGCTCGGCAGCCGCTCGGTCCAGCAGCCCGTGAGCATGGCCCGCACCAGCACGTTGTCCCGGGCGGCGGTGGCCGTCCACTCGGCGGTGGCGGTGAGCCGGTCCCGCGCCCCGGTGGGGCCGGCCAGGGCCCGCTCGACGCCGGCGAGGTAACCGTCGGCCTCCCGCCGCACCAGCGCCCGCGCGAGGCCGTCCTTGCCGCCGAACTCGTTGTACAGGGTCTGCCGGGACACCCCGGCCGACGCGGCCACGTCGACCATCCGCACGGCGGACCACGGCCGGCGCGCGAGCGCCGTGTACGCGGCGTCCAACAGCGACTCCCGGGCAGCAGGCATCCTCGCCTCCCTGGACCACACCGACTCTGCGCCCAGATTTGACGCGCTTGTATGCACTGTCAAGGGTTTGGGAGGGAGCACGGGGTGCGTCCGGCCCTTCTCCTGCCACGGGCACGCCCTGGCGGTCGCGCGGTGCGCCGCGTCCCTCCGGGACACTCCCACCGCCCCCGGTGGCCCCGTACCGACCCCGCCGGATACCGTTCCTCACATGCCCGACTACCTCGACGACCTCCGCCTCGCCCACGTCCTCGCGGACGCGGCCGACGCCGCCACCACGGCCCGCTTCAAGGCCCTCGACCTCAAGGTGGAGACGAAGCCGGACATGACCCCGGTGAGCGAAGCGGACAAGGCCGCGGAGGAGGTCATCCGCGGCCGGCTCCAGCGCGCCCGCCCGCGGGACGCCGTCCTCGGCGAGGAGTACGGCATCGAGGGCACGGGCCCCCGCCGCTGGGTGATCGACCCGATCGACGGGACGAAGAACTACGTGCGGGGCGTCCCGGTCTGGGCCACCCTGATCTCCCTGATGGAGGCAGGGGAGGGCGGCTACCAGCCCGTCGTCGGCGTGGTCTCCGCCCCCGCGCTCGGCCGCCGCTGGTGGGCCGCGAAGGGCCACGGCGCCTTCACCGGCCGCAACCTCACCTCCGCGACCCGCATCCGCGTCTCACGCGTCGGCAAGCTCGCGGACGCCTCCTTCGCGTACTCCTCGCTCTCCGGCTGGGAGGAGCGCGACCGCCTGGGCGGCTTCCTGGATCTGTCCCGCCAGGTGTGGCGCACGCGCGCGTACGGCGACTTCTGGCCGTACATGATGGTCGCCGAGGGCTCCGTGGACATCTGTGCCGAGCCGGAGCTGTCGCTGTGGGACATGGCGGCCAACGCGATCATCGTGACGGAGGCGGGCGGCACCTTCACCGGCCTCGACGGCCGCCCGGGTCCGCACAGCGGCGACGCGGCGGCGTCCAACGGCCTCCTCCACGACGAGCTGCTGGGGTACCTCAACCCGCGCCCGTGAGGAACGGGGAGGGGACCGGGAGTACTCCCGCTACGCCCTCAACTGGCGCCGCGCGCCCCCTTGTTGACCCTCCCTTTACCTGGCACTCTGAGCCCACCCCCACTTGTGAACTTGTGAATCCCTGAACCGTTCCCGGGGATTCCTAGGAGGTGGTCCGTCCATGCTCGTCCGTGACGCCATGAGCACGGTGATTCTCACCCTCGGCCCCGCCCACACCCTCCGCCAGGCAGCCGCCCTGATGTCCGCCCGCCGCGTCGGCGCCGCCGTGGTCCTCGACCCGGACGCCGGCGGCATCGGCATCCTGACCGAACGCGACATCCTCAATTCCGTCGGCCTCGGGCAGAACCCGGACGCGGAGCGCACCCACGCCCACACCACCACCGACGTCGTCTTCGCCGCACCCACCTGGACCCTGGAGGAGGCGGCCCGCGCCATGGCGCACGGCGGCTTCCGGCACCTCGTCGTCCTCGACCGCGGCGACGTGGCCGGGATCGTCTCGGTCCGCGACATCGTCCGCCGCTGGCTCCCGGCCCGCGAGCCCACGCCCGCGCTGTGACATGCGAAGCGGGCCGGACCCCGAGCACCGTGGGGTCCGGCCCGCCCAGCCGCGAGGGCGGCCGGCTCAGCCGCGCAGCGCCTGCACCGCCGCCTCAAGCCGCTTGCCGAAGTCGGCGTCGGCACTCGCGAAGTTGCCGATCGCCCGCTCGGCGATGTCCTCGCGCGAGACCTGCGAGATCGCGCCCGCGAGGTTGGCGATCAGCCGCTCCTTCTCCGCCTCCGACATCAGCCGGTAGAGGTTGCCCGCCTGCACGAAGTCGTCGTCCTCGGCGTGCACGGGGGTCGGGTGGTTGCCGGTGCCGGCCGAGAAGCCGTCGAACGGCTGCCAGAGCGGACGGCCGGTCTGCTGCGGCCCGCCGAAGCTGTTCGGCTCGTAGTTCTTCGCCCCGCCGTGCCGGCCGTCGTAGAGGAAGCCGTCACGGGAGTGGGTGCGCGCCTCGGTGGCGTGCGGGCGGTTCACCGGCAGGTGGTCGGCGTTGATGCCGACGCGGTAGCGGTGGGCGTCGCCGTAGGCGAAGAGCCGGCCCTGGAGCATCTTGTCGGGCGAGGGGCCGATACCGGGCACGAAGTGCGCCGGGGAGAAGATCGACTGCTCGACCTCGGCGAAGATGTTCTGCGGGTTGCGGTTCAGCTCCAGCTTGCCGATCTCGATGACCGGGTAGTCCGCGTGCGGCCACACCTTGGTCAGGTCGAACGGGTTGAAGCGGTACGTCGCCGCGTCCGCCGCCGGCATGATCTGCACGCCCACGGTCCAGCTCGGGAACTCCCCGCGCTCGATCGCCTCACGCAGGTCGCGCTGGTGCGAGTCGGGGTCCTTGCCCGCGAGGACCTCCGCCTCCTCGGCGGTGAGGTTCTTGATCCCCTGGTCGGTCTTGAAGTGGTACTTGACCCAGAAGACCTCGCCGGCCGCATTGTTCCACTGGTAGGTGTGCGAGCCGAAGCCGTCCATGTGCCGGTACGACGCCGGGATGCCGCGGTCGCCGAACAGCCAGGTCACCTGGTGGGTCGACTCCGGCGAGAGCGACCAGAAGTCCCACACGTTGTCGGCTTCCGTGGAGCCGGTGTACGGGTCGCGCTTCTGGGTGTGGATGAAGTCCGGGAACTTGACCGCGTCCCGGACGAAGAAGACCGGGGTGTTGTTGCCGACGAGGTCGTAGTTGCCCTCCTCGGTGTAGAACTTCAGCGCGAAGCCGCGCGGGTCGCGGACGGCGTCCGCCGCGCCGAGGTTGCCGGCCACGGTCGAGAAGCGCAGGAAGACCTCGGTCTGCTTGCCGGCCTCGGAGAGGAACGCGGCGCGGGTGTACGGCGTGACATCGGCGGTCACGGTGAAGGTGCCGTACGCGCCGGCGCCACGGGCGTGCACCACGCGCTCCGGGATGCGCTCGCGGTTGAAGTGCGCCAGCTTCTCCAGCAGGAGCTGGTCCTGGACGAGGACCGGCCCGCCGACGCCCGCCGTCTCGCTGTTCTGGTTGTCGGCGACCGGGGCACCGGCCTCCGTGGTGAGCGGTCCCTGCGTCACGTACGCCTCCTGCGTCATCACTGACTAGTCCTGTCCTGTGGCCAAAGCCGGTTCCGATCCTACAATGGACATTGTCTAAGTCAACTGGCGATCCAAAATCACACCTGTTCCCGATCTGGGGACTCCTCCTGCTAGGCTGGTGGCCATGAGCGACCTTCTGGAACGGCTGCGTGGACGCGGATGGCGGATGACCGCGCAGCGACGCGTGGTGGCCGAGGTCCTGAACGGCGAGCACGTCCATCTGACGGCCGACGAGGTCCACGCACGGGCTGTCGCCAGGCTCCCCGAGATCTCCCGGGCGACCGTCTACAACACGCTGGGCGAACTGGTCTCGCTCGGCGAGGTGCTGGAAGTCACGACGGACAAGCGCGCCAAGCGGTACGACCCGAACGCGCACCAGCCGCACCATCACCTGGTCTGCGCCCGGTGCGGCGCGATCCGCGACGTGCACCCGACCGGCAACCCCCTCGCCGACCTCCCCGACACCGAGCGCTTCGGCTTCACGGTGTCGGACGTCGAGGTGACGTACCGGGGGCTGTGCCCGAACTGCGCGGGCGCGTAGGAGACACCCCGCTTCCCTGGAGCCCCGGCATCCGCCGGGGCTCTTCGCGTATGACCGTTGCCGTGTACGACAACACGCACGAAAACACCGAGGGCCGGAACCCATCTCTGGATTCCGGCCCTGGGCCTTCAGTAGCGGGGACAGGATTTGAACCTGCGACCTCTGGGTTATGAGCCCAGCGAGCTACCGAGCTGCTCCACCCCGCGTCGGTGAACACGACACTACGTGAGGGAAGCGTCGAGAAGCAAATCAGTGGGGGCCGGGGTGTCCGGCGTCACGCCGAGAGCTCCTCCCGCAGCGCGTCCCGCAGCCGTCCCGCCCGCTCGGACACCTCCGCCGGCCCCAGCGCGACCGCCTTGTCGGCCCACCGCTGCCCCTCCGCCAGCTCGCCGCGTCGCGCGTAAACGAGGGCCAGCCGCAGCGCCGCCCGCCCATGCCCGGCATCGGCGGCCCGGGCCCACCACACCGCCGCCTCGGGCTCGCTCCCCTCGCGGGCGAGCAGCAGCCCCAGGTTGAAGGCGCCGTTGCGCGACCCGGCCTCGGCCGCCGCCCGGTACCACCGCGCCGCCTCCACCACATCGCCCCGTGCCGCCGCGAGCATGCCGACCCGCACCTGCGCCCGCCGGTGCCCCTGCGAGGCGGCACGCTCGTACCACTCCTCGCACTCGGTCTTCTCCTGCACGATCTCCCCCAGCTCGTGCGCGGGCTCCGGCGGCCGGCGCGCGTCGAGCAGGGCGGCCAGCCGGTACGCGCCCTCCGCGCTGCCGCCGCCCGCCGCACAGCGCAGATGCCGTTCGGCCTCCTGTTCGTCGCCCTCGCGCAGCCGGGCGATCCCGACCTGGAGCGCGGCCTCGGCGTGCCCGGCCGCCGCCGCCCGCTCGTACCAGCGCAGCGCCATCTCGTCCTCGCCACGCCCGGCGTAGAGGATGCCGAGGTTGAACGCGGCGTCCACGCTTCCGACCTCGGCGGCCTTGGAGAACCACGGCTCGGCCCCGCTCGTGTCGCCGTTCTGGAGCAGCAGGATGGCCAGCGCGTTCGCGGCCTCGCGGTGCCCGGCGTACGCGGCCCGCCGGTACCACTGCTCGGCCTGCGCGGTGCGGCCCTGCTCGGCGCAGAGCAGCCCGAGGTTGTAGGCGCCGTTGTCGTCACCGGCGTCCAGCGCGGCCCGGTACCACCGCTCGGCGGTCTGGGGCTCGCCGCGCTCGGCGTGCAACGCGCCCAGCGCGTTGGCCGCGTTGCCGTCGCCGTCCTGGGCGGCGCGCAGCCACCACACGGCCGCGCTCTCGCTGTCGCCGGCGTCGCGCAGCAGGAAGCCGAGCGCGCAGGCGGCCCGCGGCTCGCCGTCCTTGGCGGAGGTCAGGTACCAGCGCCCGGCCTCCTTCAGCTCGCCCCGCTTCTCCAGGATCGCCCCGAGCTGGAGCGCGGCCCGCCGGTGCCCGCGCGCGGCGGCCTGCCGGTACCACTGCTCGGCCTCGGCGACAGCATGGTCACCCCCGGTCTCGTCCCCGTGTCCGGCCGCGCGGTCGAGCGCGCGCGCCAGCCGGTAGGCGGCCTCGCGGTGCCCTCGCTCGGCGGCGGCCCGCAACCAGTGCTCGGCGCCGACGTCCCCGCGGTGCTCCAGCAGGTCGGCGAGCGCGTAGGCGCCGAGGACATGGCCCTGCTCGGCGGACTGGCGCAGCCAGTACTCGGCGGCCGGCTCGTCCCCGCGCTCCCGGTGGTGGCGGCCGAGCGCGTGCGCGGCGGCGGCGGAACCGGCGACGGCGGCGATCCGCCACCAGCCGGCCGCCTCCTCCGGGTAGCCCCGCTGGTGCAGCAGGACGCCCAGGTTGTTGGCGGCGGCCCGGTCACCGGCCGCGGTGGCCGCGCGCAGGTGGGGTTCGGCTCCGTCGAGGTCGCCGCGGCGCAGCAGCATGGCCCCGAGGACGCTCGCCGCCTCGGCGTCACCGCTCTGCGCGGCGAGCGCGAGGCGCGTCTCCTCGCCGGCTTCCCCCATGTCCGCCAACTCGTCGCGGGCCGGCTCCGCGTCGTAAGGCTGCACAAATCGCCCTGACTCGAACAGAGTTGCCTTGTCCCCCATAACGTCCATCGTCGCACCACCTGCAACCTGGGTACACCCGGTATACCGCAGCCCGTGAGGTCACTTGAGCGTTTTGTCGACATGCCCACAGAGAGACAAGTCAAACACACACCGCCCAACTCCCCACGGCGGCGCGGCCGGTCCCTCCCCTCAGTACATGAGTTCGCACACCACGAAGGCCCGGATCCGTTTTGGATCCGGGCCTTCGACTTCAGTAGCGGGGACAGGATTTGAACCTGCGACCTCTGGGTTATGAGCCCAGCGAGCTACCGAGCTGCTCCACCCCGCGCCGTTGTGTGTCAACCGTACCACGGCGCGAGGGGGTCTTGATCAACTCTGGTTCTCGTCGCTGTTCCTGCCGGCGCTCTTGTCGCTGTTCTCGGCGCTGCTCTTGCCGGCGTTCTTGTCACCGTTCTTGCCGCCGGTGCCGTCCGTCTTGGACTGGGCCGCGTCGGCCCGCTTCAGCGCGTCCTGAAGGTCCTTCTGCGCCTTGGCGTACGCGTCCCAGTCCGGTCCGTTCTTCAGCGCCTGCTGCCCGGCGTCGAACGCCTTCTGCGCGTCTTCCAGTGCCTGCTTGACCGTCGGATTGCCGGTGCTGGGCGGGGTGGTGCCGCCGGTCTCCGGCGGTCTGGTCGAACCCTTCACCCCGAACACCTCGTCGAGGGCCTCGTCCAGGGTGTCCTTGAAGGCGGTCCTGCCCTCGTAGGTGACCAGAACCTTCCTCAGCAACGGGTACTTGAGCGAGCCACCGCGGACGTAGACCGGCTCCGCGTACAGCAGGCCCCCGTCCAGCGGCACGGTCAGCAGATTGCCGTACTCGACCTTCGAGTGCCCGCGGCTGAGGAGGCTGATGGTCTCGGCGATGGCCGATTCGGAGTTGAACTGGCTCTGGACCTGCTTGGGGCCGTCGACGGTCGTGTTCGTCGGCAGCTTCAGGACTCTGATCTTGCCGTAGTCACTGGTGCGCGGATCGGAGTCGACGGCCATGAAGGCGCTGAGGTTGTCCCGGCCGTTGGGCGTGAACGTCGTCGTCAGCGAGAACGCCTGCGCGCTCTGGCCCGGCATCTTCATGCTCAGGTAGTACGGCGGCACCGCGCTGCCCGAGTTGTTCGTCGGGTCGTCCGGGACCTCCCACACCTCGCTGCCGGTGAGGAAGGTCTGCGCGTCCGTCACGTGGTACCGGGTGAGCAGCTCGCGCTGCACCTTGAACAGGTCCTGCGGGTAGCGCAGGTGGTCCATCAGCTGCGGGGAGATCGCGCTGCGCGGCTCCACCGTGTCGGGGAATGCCTTCATCCAGGTCTTCAGCACCGGGTCCTGGGTGTCCCACTGGTACAGCTTGACCTCGCCGGTGTACGCGTCGACGGTCGCCTTCACCGAGTTGCGGATGTAGTTGACCTGGTTCTGCTGGGCCACCACCGCGCGCGAGTTGTTCGTCGCGGTCAGCGAGTCGGCCGTCGTGTCACCGAGGGTCGTACGGGAGGCGTACGGGTAGCCGTTCGACGTCGTGTACGCGTCGACGATCCACTGGATGCGGCCGTTCACGACCGCCGGGTACGCGTCGCCGTCGATGGTCAGCCAGGGGGCGACCGCCTCCACGCGCTCCTTGGGCGTGCGGTTGTACAGGATCCGGGAACCCTTGCCGATCGCGCCCGAGTAGAGGATCTGCGGCTCGTTGAACGCCACCGCGTACGCGGCCCGGTTGACCGGGTTGTCGAGGTCGACCCCGCTCTTGCCCTGGTAGCTGGTGGTCATCTCACGCTCGTTGTCGGAGTAGTCGACCTCCTTCTGGGGGCCTCCGACGATCGAGTACGTGGTGGTCTTCTCGCCGTAGTAGATCCGCTGTTCGTAGGTCCCGAGGTCGCCCTGGGACGGCAGGTTCTTCTCCGTGAAGACCGGCCGGCCCTCGGAGTCGGCCTCGGTGCCCTTGGCGGCCACCACTCCGAAGCCGTGCGTGTAGCGGAAGTGGTCGTTGATCCAGTTGTTCTTCGGGATGCCGTCCAGGTTCAGTTCGCGCAGACCGATGACGGTGTCCTGCTCCTTGCCGTCCTTGGGGTACCGGTCGACGTCGAGGTTGGTCGGGAACCCGTAGTAGGCCTTGATCTGCTGGAGCTGCTGGAACGTCGGCGAGACGACGTTCGGGTCCATGATGCGGATGCTGGCCGTGGCGTCGACCTGGTCGCGCAGCTTGGTCTTGTCCGAAGTCGTGGACTTGCCCGGGTACTCGGTCACCTTGGCCTGGTCGATGCCGTACGCCTCGCGGGTCGCCTTCAGGTTCTTCTGGACGTACGGCGCCTCCTTGGCCTGCTCGTTCGGCTGGACCTGGAACTTCTGCACGATGGCCGGGTACAGCCCGCCGATCAGGATCGCGGACAGCACCATCAGGCCGAAGCCGATGACCGGCAGCTGCCAGGTGCGCCGCCACAGGGTGGCGAAGAACAGCAGCGCGCAGATGACGGCGATGCAGAACAGGATCGTCTTGGCCGGCAGATAGGCGTTGGCGTCGACGTAGCGCAGGCCGGTCCAGTTGCCGGTCGCCTTGAAGTCGCTCGACTTGACCGCGAGGCCGTACCGGTCGAGCCAGTAGGCGACCGCCTTGAGGGCGACGAAGATGCC
The DNA here is from genome assembly GCF_014650735.1 of Streptomyces canarius. Classification (NCBI taxonomy): domain Bacteria; kingdom Bacillati; phylum Actinomycetota; class Actinomycetes; order Kitasatosporales; family Streptomycetaceae; genus Streptomyces; species Streptomyces canarius. Next base: position 112,938 of record NZ_BMVN01000022.1, on the reverse strand, counting down.
GAGCAGCACCGACAAGTGTCCGGTCGCGGCGGCGGTGGCGCGCGCGCCCGGGCTGGTGACGCGCAGCCCGCCGTACAGGTAGTGCGTGAGCGCGGCGGCGATCAGGCACAGGATGGCGGCGGCGAAGCCGAAGCCCAGCAGGAAGCGGTACCAGGGCAGGTCGAAGGCGTAGAAGGAGACGTCGAGGTGGAACTGCGGGTCCTTCTGGTGGAAGGGCACGCCGTTCACCCACATCAGCCAGGTCCGCCACTGGCTCGACGCGGAGGCGCCCGCGATCAGCCCGACCAGGGCGGTGACGGCGAGCAGCAGCCACTTCTTGTACGGCGCGATGGCCATGCGGTAGCGGTCGAGGCTCTGCTGCTCCATGGACATGGCGCTGAGCGGGGGCCGCAGCCGGTGCGCGAGCCAGATGTTGAGACCGACCGCGACCGCCATCAGCAGACCGAAGACGAAGAAGAGCCCGATCTTGGTCGACAGGGTGGTGGTGAACACGGACGAGTAGTGCACCGACCGGTACCACAGCCAGTCCGTCCAGAAGCCCGCGAACATGGTGAACGCCATGCCGAGCACGGCGAGGACGCCCAGTGTCACGAGCAGGGCCCTCACCCTCCGGGACGGGCGGCCCGCTCTGATCCGTGGCCCCGTCGGGCCTCCGCCGCGGTCCGGCATCTGGAAAGCCAAGGTGCGCACCTCGAAGTTCGCTGTCGATCCGTCAGACCCTCGGGTTCGCGGGCCCGCCGTGGCCCCCCGTGATCGCGGGCCCACACCTATGCAACTTACTCACGGTTTACTCGGTTCCCGATTCCGGCCGGGAACGAGGCAGGATTGTGACCATGTCCAACACTCCCATGGCAGCGAGCCCGCTCACCCGGGCCGTACTCGAAATCGACGAGTACGTCTCCGGCCTCGGCTGGGACCAGCCCGCTCGCCTCTTCGCCCTCGTAGACACCGCACGGCTGCGGGCTCAGGAACCTTCGCTCGCGGCCCAGCTCGGCCTGGAGGACGAGTCCGAGACCGTCGGTCTCACCCCGATCGAGCAGGACGAGCTCCCGTCCGGCAAGCCCCTCGACGAGTTCCTCGGCACCATCGCCTGGCCCGACGCGGTGACCGGCTGCGCCCTCGCGGTGGAGCGCCTGATGCTGCCGCCGTCCGCCGAGGCCCAGGTCCCCTCCGGTCTCGACGAGGCCGGGCTGGCCAGGTGGGTGGCCGAGCACCCCGAGCGCCAGGAGGTCCGGATGACGGTGGCCGTGCTGCGCGACGGCAGCCGCGAGTCGGCGCTGCGGCTGCGGGAGAAGGACTCCTCGACGGAGGTCCTGACCGGCCCCGACCTGGTGCCGGGCCTGGCGGATGCCCTGGCGGCGACGTTCGCGGACTGATCCCTCCCCTCGGGGGGTACGGCGCTGGGGGCGCCCCTGATGGTCAGGGGCGCCCCCAGCCGTGTCACGGCCCGTTCAGCCCTTGGTGGTGCACTTCGGCAGGGCGGCGGTGTCTCCGCTGCGGATGTCCTTCAGCGCGTCGAGCGCGTCGCCGATGGTCTTGACCTTGACCAGGGTGAGCCCGCCCGGGGTGTCCTTGGCAGCCGCCGCGCAGTTGTCGGCGGGGGTCAGGAAGTACCGGGCGCCGCGGTCGCGCGCGCCGACGGTCTTCATCTCGACGCCGCCGATCGGGCCGACCGTGCCGTTGTCGTCGATGGTGCCGGTGCCGGCGACGAACTTCCCGCCGGTGAGGTTGCCCGGGGTGAGCTTGTCGTAGATGCCGAGGGCGAACATCAGGCCGGCGCTGGGACCGCCGACGTCGGCGAGCTTGATGTCGATGGTGAACGGGAAGGTGTGGTCGGTCCCGGCGGAGATGCCGACCACGGCCCGCGGGGCCCCGGTGTCGTGCGAGGTCGCCGTCGTGATCGTGACGTCCTGCGTCCTGGTCGCCGCCGTGTTCGCCTTCTCGGCGGCGGCCTGCTCCTTGGCGGGCACGACGGTGAAGACGACCTTCTGCCCCGGCTTGTGCTTGGTGACCAGCTTGGCGACGTCGGACGGCTGCTTGATCGCCGTGCCGTCGACGGCCTTGATCACGTCACCGGCGTGCAGCCTGCCCTCGGCCGGGGAACCCTTGACGACCGTGGAGACGATCACCCAGGACTTCACCGGGACGCCCAGCTCCTTCAGGGCGGCGACCTTGGCGCTCTCCTGGGACTGGCTGAACTCCTCGGCGTTCTCCTGGGTGGACTGCTCCTCCGTCTTGCCGTCCGGGTACAGCGTGTCGTGCGGGACGATCTTGCTGTCGTGGGCGAGCCAGCCGTAGACGGCCTCCACCAGGTTCATCCGGTAGTCGGCGCTGGTGACCCGGACGGTGGTCATGTTCAGATGGCCGTCCGCCTGATAGGTCTTGTGCCCCGAGATCTGCAACACCGGCTCGCCGTCGTGCTCCCCGAGCGTGTTCACGGTCGGGCCGGGAGACATCTCCGCGTACGGCACGGGGATGAGGACTCCCGCGCACAGGAGCGCGATCAGCATCAGGGTCGAGGCGAGCATCGTCGCGGTGCGGCGTGGCATGCCACGACAGTACGGGACGCCTCTGTCAGCGCACCGTCAGGGCACCCCCGTCAGGCGCCGCGGGCACCCGTGTGGGACTTCTCCATGGCCTCGCGGAACCGGGCGTATCCGTCCAGCTCAGGGCCGTCACCCCGCGTCTTGCGGGTCCGATTGGCCCACGTCCCCCACAGCCCACCGCCGATCGCGGCCACCAGTGGGATCAGCAGCCAGACAAGCACCCCCATGCCGACCTCCCATACGCCATGAGCGTCCGCAAATGACTGATCAGCAGATTAACGGTCTGCACGGACAACGCTCACGCTAGGGTGCCGGTTACGCAACCGGAGGGAAGCGTGCCCGCTGTGACGCCTTCGGGGGATCCCCGAAGACCAGACGGATCAGCGGACGGGGGGCGGGGGCGGGGCTGGGGGCACCGGGCGGGGGTCGGCGGGTGGCCGGGGGCTGGACTGCGGGCAGGGGGCCGCGGGCGTCGGGCGCGGGCGTCGGACGCGGGGCCGCGCGTGCCGGGCCGAGGTTGTACGGGCTGGGACCAGCGGGCGCCGGGCCGGAGCCGGGAGGCGCCAGGGCGCGCCGACCGCGAGTCAGTGGACGCCGAGCCGGGATCAGCAGGCGGCATCCGGGCTCCGGCCGGATCAGCAGGCGGTCGGCCGGCGACAGCGGGCTCGGGCCGATGAGCAGGATTACGCACTGGGATCAGCCGGCTATCGGGCCGGGATCAGCAGGCGGTCGGCGGGCGACAGCGGCCTCCGGGCGGAAGAGCAGGCGCCCGCGCCAGGATGCAGGCCGCGGTCAGGGGAGGCAGCAGGCGTCGCCCCCCCCGTCAGCAGGCGCGGGCCCCCGTCAGCAGGCGCCGGCCCCTGGTCAGCAGGCGCCGACCCACTCCTCCGTGCCGTCCGAGAACTTCTGGTGCTTCCATATGGGCACCTCGTGCTTGAGGTCGTCGATCAGCTTGCGGCAGGCGTCGAAGGCCTCCGCGCGGTGCGGGCAGGCCACGGCGACGACGACGGCCAGGTCCCCGACCCGGAGATCCCCCACCCGGTGGACGGCGGCCAGCGCCCGCACGGGGTGGTCCGCGACGACCTTCTCGGCGATCCGCCGCATCTCGGCCTCGGCACTCGGGTGACACGAGTACCCGAGCGCGTCCACGTCGGCACCCCCGTCGTGGTTCCGCACGGTCCCCACGAACAGCGCGACTCCCCCGGCCGCGTCGTCCCCGACGGCCTGGAACACCTCGTCCACGGAGAGCGGGGTCTCCCGGATGCCGATCAGCTTGATGGGGTCCTGTGCCGCCTGCTCACCGGGGTGATCGTTCATATGCGCCATGCCCCCATCGTGCCCCACGGGTGTGACAACAAGGAATACGAGTTTCCGCAGGCACGCGCGCGGGACGCTTGGAGGCTTCTACAGCGCGGCCTCCGCATCGGCCGCTCCCGCACGTCAGACGCGTCGCCGGGCCTTCCGGGCGCGCCGTACGACAGCCGCCGCACCCAGCAGGGCCACCGTCGCCCCCGCCGCACCGGCGGCCGTCGCGTCCTTCCGCCCCAGCCGCCGCCCGGCCACCGTGTGCCGGCCGGACACCTCCTCCAGCAGCTCGGCGAGCACCTCCTCGTTGGTCCACTTCGGCCGCCACCCCGAATCGTGCAGCCGGCTTCCGCTGACCACCCAGGGGTACATCGTGTAGGCGAGGTCCCCCGCCGGGGACGGGGTGAGCCCGATCCGGTGCAGCCGGGCCGCCGCGCCGAGGGCGACCGCCGAGGGCAGCTCCATCCGCCGGATGCCGCTCAGCTCCTCGACCTCCTCCTGCTCCAGCCACCCGTCGCAGCCGACGGCCAGCTCCCCGTCGACCTTCTCCAGCACGGCGTACTCCAGGGCGCTGCACAGATCCTCGACGTGGCAGAACTGCCACGCGGGCCGCGACCCGGCCACGACCAGCAGCCGCGGCGACTCGAAGTACCTGGTCAGCGCGGTGTCCGTGCCGCCGACCAGGACGGCCGGCCGCACCACGGTGACGTTCAGGCCCGGATGCGCGCGCGGGGCCCGCCGCGCCAGGCGTTCGATCTCCAGCAGGTCCCCGACGCCGGTCGCCTCGGCGGTGGCGCGCAGCTCGGCGTCCTCCGACAGCGGCAGCTCGTTGTCGGGCAGCGCGCCGTAGACCATCGCGGAGGTGCACAGCACCACCCGGTGCACGCCGGCCGCCGCGGCGGCGGTCAGAACGGTCTGGGTCCCCCGGACGTTGTAAGCGGTGCGCGCCGCCGGATCGGTCTCCAGGTCCAGGTCGAGCGCGAGGTGGACGACGACGTCGGCGCCCCGCAGCTTGTCCGCGATGGCGGGGTCGCGGACGTCGAGGATGTGCCACTGCGCCTCGGCGCACTCGCCACGCCGTTCGTCGATGGCGCGTACCTGTCTGATCTCGTCCGACGCGGCGAGTCGCTCGGTGAGCAGGGCGCCGACCCCGGTGGCGGCGCCGGTCACCGCGACGACGGGCCCGCGCACGGCGGGAGAGGTTGAGAGGTTTCGCGCTGCGCGAACCTGCGGATCTGGGGAACTCACCGGGCGTCTCCAGCGGTTGTCTTCAGTACGGGCGCGAGTGACGCGTACGTACCAGGTGCATCCATCCTGCCGCAGGCGTTCCGTGGGCGAAGCACCGAGGCCCGATCGGGTCGGGGTGTCTACGCTGGGTGGTGTTGTCGGGCAGCCGCGCCGCCGGAGCGAAACCGGTGGCCTTACCAGCCGAGGAATCCCGTGAGTGACACCCCATTCGGTTTCGGCCTTCCGCCGGAGGAGCCGGAAGACGGCGACGAGGGCAAGAAGAAGGACCAGCAGAGCGGTGGTGGGCAGGGACCGGCCAATCCGTTCGGTTTCGGCGGCCTGCCCGGAGCCGGCGGCTTTGGCGGCCCCGGCGCCGACAACCCGCTCGCTGCCATGTTCGGTTCCCTGAACCCCACCGACCTGGGCGCCGCGTTCCAGCAGCTCGGCCAGATGCTCTCGTACGAGGGCGGCCCGGTGAACTGGGACATGGCCAAGCAGATCGCCCGCCAGACGGTCGCCCAGGGCACGTCGGACGGCACGAAGGACGCGAGCGTCGGCCCCGCCGAGCGCAAGGCGGTGGAGGAGGCGGTCCGCCTCGCCGACCTGTGGCTGGACGACGCGACGTCCCTGCCGTCGGGCTCCGGCTCGGCGGTGGCCTGGTCACGCGCGGAGTGGGTCGAGGCGACCCTGCCCGCCTGGCAGGAGCTGGTCGACCCGGTCGCCGAGCGGGTCGGCGCGGCCATGGGCGACGTGCTGCCGGAGGAGATGCAGGCCATGGCGGGCCCGCTGATCGGCATGATGCGTTCGATGGGCGGCGCCATGTTCGGCACCCAGATCGGGCAGGCCGTGGGCGTGCTCGCGGGCGAGGTCGTCGGCTCGACCGACATCGGCCTGCCGCTGGGCCCGGCCGGCAAGGCCGCGCTGCTCCCGGCCAACGTGGAGGCGTTCGGCAAGGACCTGGGCGTTGCGAAGGAGGAGGTGCGGCTGTACCTGGCGCTGCGCGAGGCCGCGCACCAGCGGCTGTTCGCGCACGTGCCGTGGCTGCGCTCGCACCTGTTCGGCGCGGTCGACGGCTACGCGCGCGGCATCAAGGTCGACACGGCCAAGCTGGAGGACGTGGTCGGCCAGTTCGACCCGCAGAACCCCGAGCAGTTGCAGGACGCGCTCCAGCAGGGCATGTTCCAGCCGGAGGACACGCCCGAGCAGAAGGCCGCCCTGGCCCGTCTGGAGACCGCTCTGGCGCTCGTGGAGGGCTGGGTGGACGCGGTGGTCCACGCCGCCGCGAAGCCGCGCCTGTCGTCCGCCGACGCCCTGCGCGAGACGCTGCGCCGCCGCCGTGCGACCGGTGGCCCGGCTGAGCAGACGTTCGCCACGCTGATCGGGCTGGAGCTGCGTCCGCGCCGGCTGCGCGACGCCTCCCGTCTGTGGGCCTCGCTCACGGACGCGCGCGGGGTCGACGGCCGGGACGGTCTGTGGGCCCACCCGGACATGCTGCCGACCGCGACCGACCTGGACGACCCGGACGGCTTCGTCCACCGCGAGCAGCTGGACTTCTCCGAGCTGGACAAGATGCTCGGCGAGGCGGCGGGCGGCTCCGCGGGCAAGCCCGACCTGACCAAGAGGGAAGGCGAAGGCGAGAAGGACGACGACGGCAAGGGCGACGACACCGAGTGAGCCTGTACGACGACGCGGTCCTCGTCCTGAAGGGGTACGAGGGCCAGGAAGAGCTGCGCCAGGCCTACCTGGACCATCTGGCGGCCCACCCGGACGGCCTGTGGAAGGCCTGCCACGCGGGTCATCTCACGGCCAGCGCCCTGGTGGTCGACCCCGAGCGCGGCCGGGTGCTGCTCACGCTGCACCGGAAGCTGCGGATGTGGCTCCAGATGGGCGGCCACTGCGAGCCGGGCGACCCGACGCTTGAGGCGGCGGCCCTGCGGGAGGCGACCGAGGAGTCCGGAATCACCGGGCTGGCGCTGCTTCCCGGTGGCCCGGTGCGGCTGGACCGGCATCCGATCCCGCCGCCGTGCCACTGGCACTTCGACGTCCAGTACGCGGTCCTGGCCCCGCCCAACGCGGTGCACGAGATCAGCGACGAGTCGCTCGACCTGCGCTGGTACGCCTACGACGAGGTGGCGGGCGTGGCCGACGCGTCGGTCGTGCGCCTGCTGGACGCCACGCGCGCCCGGCTCTGAGCCCGCGAGGGGTGGCCGCACAGGCGGTCACCCCTCGTCGCTCTCGGCTCAGCTCCAGACGTTCCCCTGGTTCTGCCCGCGCGCGCCCTGCTGCCCCATGCCGAACTGGGCGGCGAGGCCCTGCCCGATCACCGCGTTCTGCGGCGGCAGCAGCTCGCTGGGCTGCACCAGAGCGAAGCCGGTGCCCATGAAGCTCAGCTCCCAGCCCTCACCGGTGTTGCCGCGCCGGCGCCACACGCCGGAGGAGTGCGTCTGGGCCTGCATCTGCACACGCAGCCCGGTGGACCAGGCCACGATCGCGTCGGCGTCGCAGTTGACGTACCGGTCGGGCGTGACCTGCATCAGCAGCGGCGCCCCGGAGGTCATGAGGGCGACCCGGCCGCGCCCGGTGATGTTGAGCTGGTACTTCCCGGAGCCGGAGATGCCGTAGAGGCTGTCGACGGCGATGACCTCGTGGTGCAGCGAGGAGTCCATGGCGAGGACGTAGGAGCTGTCGACGGTCAGCCCGTCCTGCTCGACGTCCATGAGGTGCACGTACTGGGCGAGGTTGGCGAGGTAGACGGTGCCCTGTCCGTGACAGCGCATCAGGTCCAGGCCCTCGCCGGTGTGCGCACGCGCGCGTGCCTGGCCGTTGCTGCGGTACTCGGCGTCGAACTCGACCAGGCCCTGGTAGGCGACCATGGTGCCCTTGCGGGCGAGCAGGTCGTCGTGGCCCTCCAGGGTGACCCGGAGCATCTGCGCGTTCTGCAAACTCCAGCGCTCCTGCGTCTGGACGTCGTTGTGCGCGAAAAGCGGGCTCTGCATGGTGTTCTGGCTCCCCCTCAGCCCCGGAACCGGAGGCGGTCGGTGCTGTCCTCGCTGGGCTGGACGACGACGATGCCCTGGCCGGAGAAGGCCATCTGGTAGGCCTCTCCGCTGCCCCGGCCGATCAGCGACTGGGCCTTGAAGCTGCGCTTGCCCTTCACCTTCAGGTTCGGCGACCAGGCGACGAGCGCGTCCGGGTCGACGTACGTCTCGTCCTCGCCGCCGCCGCAGTCCACGACGATCGGCTTGCCCCGGGAGGTCAGCGCGACCCAGCCCTGCCCGGAGATCTTCGTGTTCCACAGGCCCTGGCCGGCGAACTTCGCGAGCCCCTTCACGCGCTCCACGCCCCAGGTGAGGTGTGCGTCGAAGGCGAGCAGGTTGGTGGCGTTGACGGAGATGCCGTCGCCGTCGAGGTTGATCACGACGACGTCGGCGCCGTAGTCGGCGAGGTAGAGCAGGCCGTCGCCGGAGCACTTCATCAGCGGCGCGCCCTCGCCGGTGACCCAGTCGCGGGCGATCTGGCGGACGGCGGGCGGGTTGGGCTCGTACTGGATGAAGCCTTCGTAGGCGACCATCGACCCCACGCGCGCGAGGAGGTCGTTCCCGGTCTGGAGGGCGACCTTCAGCATGTGGTTGCCGTGGTTCTCCATGCGGGCGGTGACGGGTGCGGGGGCGAAGCCCGCGAGCGGCTGGTTCATGACGGGCTCCCTCTAGACCTCGTAGGGCTGGACGACGATGAAGTTGCCGGGGGCGCCCCGGAACTGGAGGTTGACGCTCTCCCCGGTGTCGCCCGGGTAGGCGTTGCGGCGCATGCGGACCTGGCTGGAGACGATGACCTGGGAGGCGGCCGACCAGGCGACGACGGCGTTGCAGTCGGCGAAGGTGGTCGGCGTGACCGGCAGCACCACGGGCGTGCCGTGCGTCTTGACGACGATCGTGCCGGTGCCCTGGAACTGCATGGTGAACAGCGCGCCGCCGGGGATGCCGTGGCCCTCGATGCGGCGGACCTCGTACTGGAGGCTCTCGTCGAACGCGAGGACGTTCTCCGCGGACACGCAGATGGCGTCGCCCTGGAGCTCGACGGGGTGCAGATGGGTGGAGTTCTCGGCGAGGAACACCTGGCCCTGGCCGGTGCAGCGCATCAGCTGCATCTCCTGGCCGGTGGCGTTGCCGACGATCCGCCCGGCGAGCCCGGCGCCCTTGTAGTTGAAGTCGACCTTGCCCTGGTAGAGCACCATGCTGCCCTGCTTGGCCAGCACGGGCTGGCCGCCGATGCCGAGGTCGACGCGGATCAGCTTCTTGTTCTGCTGGGTCCAGCGCTGCCCGGTCGGCGTCTCCTTGAACGCCTGGAGCGCGGCCGTCACCCCGGCACCGCCCTGGGGCGCGCCCTGCGGCACTCCGTACGCGGCGGGCTGATGGCCGGGGACCTGTCCGTAGCCCGGGGGCATGGGCGGGGTCGGCTGACCGCCGTAGGGGGTGGGCTGCTGACCGTGTCCGGGGGGCATCGGCGCGCCGGGCTGGCCGCCGTACGACGGCTGCTGCGGCGGCTGGCCGTAGGGCGCGGGTGCGGGGGCCGGCGGCGGGACGTTGCCGGCCGCGGGCGGGGTGAGGGGTGCGACGACCGTCGGCGCGGCGTGCACGTTCGGGCCGGACGCCGGGGCCGGGGGCGGGGTGTGGCCGGGCGGCGGGGCGAAGCCCTGCGGGGCGGGCGCCGGAGCGGGCGCGGGGGCCGGGGCCGGGGCTGGTGCGGGGGCCGGGGCGCCGAACGCGGGTGGGGGCGTGGTCTGGGCGGGCGGGGCGAAGCCGGGTGCTGCCGCGGACGGGGGCTGCTGCGGGGCGGCGGGCGCCTCCTCCTCCAGCACCTCGCCGCCGAAGTTCCTCAGCAGCGCCTCCAGACCGCCGTCGAAGCCCTGTCCGACGGCGGCGAACCGCCACCCGTCCTTGACGTAGAAGTCACCGAGCATCACGGCCCGCTCGGTGGAGAACTCCACGCCGCTGAAGGAGTACCGCGCGACCTCCTCGCCGCCCGCCACGATGCGCAGGTATCCGGGGGCGATCTGGGACATCTGTCCGGCGCCGTCGATGGTCGCCGTGAAGGACAGCTTGCGGATGTGCGAGGGGATCCGGTCGAGCGTGACCCGGAACGACTCCGTGTCACCCGCCTGGGCGCCCAGCAGCTGGATGGACTCCTCCGGGGACTTCGGCTGGTTGAAGAAGACGAAGTACCGGTCGTCCGAGAGACGCTCGTCGGCGTCCAGACCGAAGCAGCTGATGTCGAAGGTCAGTCCGGGGCCGGAGATCTGCACGCCTACGTACAGATCCGTGCCCGCCGTGAGGTCACTGATCCTGGCCTTGTGGCCGCGTTGGAATTCCCTGGCCATGCGTTACGACCGTCCCCCATCCCGAATGTGAGTGCGTCGCGCCAGGCTAACGGCAAAGACCGACAGCGACCCCCGAGGGTGCTGGCCGGTACAGACCCGGTACACAACCGCACCCGGCCGCTCACACGGAAGGCGCCCGGCGCGCGGGACGGCTCCCGGTCACCCCGGGAAGACGCCGGACGCCCGAAGTCCGCTCAGGTCTCCTGCTCATCGCGCGCGCCCGGCACATGCGGCAGCCGGGCGGCGGCGACCACTCCTTCGAGATAGCCGCGGGCCCGCTCGGTGCGCGGGTAGGCCTCCAGCAGCCGCCAGAAGTCGGGACCGTGGCCCGGGACGAGCAGATGCGCCAGCTCGTGGCAGAGCACGTAGTCGACGACGTACTCCGGCATCCCCTGCAACCGGTGCGACAGCCTGATGCTGCCCTCGGCCGGGGTGCACGAACCCCAGCGGGTGTTCTGGTTGGTGACCCAGCGCACGGAGGCGGGCCGGGCCCGGCCGTCGAAGTACTGGGCGGACAGCCGCTCGGCACGCTCGGCCAGCGCGGCGTCGCCCAGCACCCGCTTGCTCTCCTGGGCGGCGAGCTTGTCGAGCATGAGGGTGACCCAGCGCTGCTCCTCCGCCTTCGACATCCGGGCGGGGATCAGTACGACGGTGCGGTCGCCCTCGCGGTACGCGGAGACCGTCCGGCGGCGCCGGGCGCTCCTGCGGACCTCGATCGCGCTCGCCCCGGAGCCGCGGGGCGGCTGGCTCGTCGTGCTGCGCTGTGGTTCACCGGCGCGGTGCAGTGGGTCGGCGGGCACGCCCCGACGTTACCCGCTGGACGGGGGCAAAGTCCCGGCCCGGGGACGGTTCACTCCGGATCCCCCACCATGTGTTTGATTCGTACGACCGATCCATCCATCCCTTTTACACCACTTCACCCCGTCTGATTGATATGAAGAACACCCCCAGCCTGTGGATAACTCCCGCTGCCCGGACCACGGCACGGGCATGCTGGCGCAGACACGCATTCACGGACACGGGGGGCCGGTCATGCATCCGGTGGTGAAACCCGCGCTGCGGCGCGGCTGGCGCGATCGCAACACCGTGCAGTTCGGGATGACCCCGGCGCACGCCCTGACCCTGGGCCCGGTCGCCACGGCGACCGGCAGCTTCCTGGACCTGCTCGACGGCACGCGCGGGCTGCCGCTGCTGCGCGAGGAGGGCCGCCGGGCGGACGTGCCGGCCGACCACGTCGACGCGCTGGTGGAGCGGCTGGCCCGCGCGGGCCTCCTCGACGACACGCGCGGCGGCGGACCGGCCGCGGACGCGCTGCGGGAGAAGACGGACGTCCTCGAACGGCTGCGCCCCGACCTCGCCTCACTGTCCCTCCTCACACCCGAGCCGGGCGGCGCGCTGGCGCGGCTCGCGGCCCGGCGCGCGCTGCGCGTCCGGGTGCGCGGCGCGGGCCGGGTCGGCGCCCTGCTCGCGTCGGTGCTGTCGGGCGCCGGCGTCGGCGAGGTCGACGTGTGCGACGTGGGCCGGGTGGAGCCGTGGGACCTGGCGCCGGGCGGGCTGACCACCGAGTCGCTGGGCGACCGCCGGGACGCGGCGGCCCGGTCCGCCGTCCGCCGCGCCGCACCGGACCGTCCACCGCGCCACGCCCACGCCCCGGGTTCCGGCGCCGGGGAGCCCGGCCTCTCCCTGGTGATCTTCGCGCCCCGCGACGATGTCGCCGTGCACGCCCCGGACCCGTTCACCGCCGAACCGCTGATGACCACCGGCACCCCTCATCTCTACGCCGGGGTCGTGGAGGGCACGGGTGTCGTCGGCCCGCTCGTCCTGCCCGGCGAGACGGGCTGCGCCGGCTGCCTGGACCGGGACCGCACGGACCGGGACCCGGCCTGGCCCCGTCTGGTCACCCAGTGGCGGTCCGGAAGGTCCCGCCGCGTCGGCGCCTGCGACCTGACCCTGGCCACGGCGGTGGCCGGTCTCGCCGCGGCGCACGCCCTGGCCTTCCTCGACGGAGGGTCGCCGTCCGCCGCCGGTACTCGCTGGGAGGTGTCCCTGCCCGGTCTGGACTGGCGGCCCCGGCCGGTCCGGCCGCATCCGGAATGCGCCTGCGGGGCGGCCGGGAGAGAGAAACGAGAGCACTCCGCAACCGATGGCGGGACACGCGCGACAATGGCGGTGCAACGGCCGTCGACGAAGCGGCGACGCGAAGCAGGCGCGGCACGGCCGACTGGGACCTGGAGGGCGCATGTCTGATCTTCCCCGGAAGGCGGTCACCCGTACCGCCAAGCTCGCCGCGCTCCCGCTCGGCTTCGCCGGCCGGGCGACCTGGGGGCTGGGCAAGCGGATCGTGGGCGAGTCCGCGGAGATCGTCGGCCGCGAGCTGCAACAGCGCACGGCGGAGCAACTGTTCAAGGTGCTAGGCGAGCTCAAGGGCGGCGCGATGAAGTTCGGGCAGGCGCTGTCCGTCTTCGAGTCGGCGCTGCCGGAGGAGATCGCCGGCCCCTACCGCGCGGCCCTGACCAAGCTCCAGGAGGCCGCCCCGCCGATGCCGACCCGCACCGTACACGCGGTGCTCCAGGAACGGCTCGGGCCGGACTGGCGCGACCTCTTCGAGGAGTTCGAGGACAAGCCGGCCGCCGCGGCCTCGATCGGCCAGGTGCACCGGGCGGTGTGGCACGACGGCCGTGAGGTCGCGGTCAAGGTGCAGTACCCGGGCGCGGGTGAGGCGCTGCTCTCCGACCTCGGGCAACTGAGCCGGTTCGCCCGGCTGTTGGGTCCGCTCATCCCGGGCATGGACATCAAGCCGCTGATCGCCGAGCTGAGGGACCGCGTCTCGGAGGAACTGGACTACGGGCTGGAGGCCCAGGCGCAGAGCGTCCACGCGGAGGAGTTCGCGGACGACCCGGACGTGGTCGTCCCGGCGGTGGTGCACCAGTGCGACCAGGTGCTGGTGACCGAGTGGATCGACGGCATCCCGCTGTCCGAGGTCATCGCGGACGGCACCCAGGAGCAGCGCGACCGGGCCGGCCAGCTCCTGGCCCGCTTCCTCTTCTCCGGCCCGGCCCGCACCGGCCTGCTGCACGCCGACCCCCATCCGGGCAACTTCCGTCTGCTGCCCGGCGGCCCGGACGGTCCGGACGACTGGCGCCTGGGCGTGCTGGACTTCGGCACCGTCGACCGGCTCCCCGGCGGCCTGCCGACCCCGATCGGCATCTCGCTGCGGATGACGCTGGACGGGGAGGCGGAGACGGTCTACGAGCTGCTGTGCGCCGAGGGCTTCGTGAAGGAGACCGTCGAGCTGGACCCGGACGCGGTCCTCGACTACCTGCTGCCGATCATCGAGCCGGCCCGCGTGGAGGCGTTCACCTTCACCCGCTCCTGGATGCGCAGCCAGGCCGCCCGCATCGCCGACCCCCGCTCCCCCGCCTACCAGCTCGGCAAGCAGCTCAACCTGCCGCCGGCCTACCTGCTGATACACCGGGTGACCCTCAGCACGATCGGGGTCCTGTGCCAACTGGGCGCCAACGTACGCCTCCGCGACGAACTGGAGGAATGGCTCCCGGGCTTCGCCGCCGACGCGCCCGAGGACACCGGCACCGACGAGGAGGAGTCGGCGGAGGGGGCGTGATCGGCGTGCCCTGAGTTCTTGGGGGGTGGGGGGCGGGGGTGGGGGGGAGGGCCCCGGAGAAGGGATCTCACCACCAGGCCGAGTCCAGCCGTCCCTCGATCGCCCGGAGGTTCTCCCGGGAGCAGGCGTCGCAGAAGTACTGGCGGACGCCGTTCTCCACGGAGCAGGTCCAGGTGGCCGGCTGGGGGCCGTCGGCGGGGGTGCCGCAGCGGGCGCACACCAGACGGCGCTCCGCGGTGGAGCCGCCCTGATCACTTCCGCCGGGAAGACTCGTCACCCGGTGACGATAACCCCGTGACCGGCGGATCGGCGGGCGCAACGCACCGCGGGGGCCGGTCCGTTCGGCCGGACCGGCCCCCGCGGGGAGGCTTCGCCTCCCCGCTCCGGGAGGCCACCGCTGCTCAGGTGTGTTCGTTACTGCATGACGGCCATGGCGAGCGCGCGGCGGGCGCGCAGCGAGGCGCGCTCGGCTCGCCGCTGCATCCGCTGGGCGACCGCCAGGCGCACGGCCCGGCGTTCGCGCGCGGCGTCATGGAGTCGCTCGTGCATATGCGCACGAGCCAGGGCTTCTTGCATGAGTTGCATCTCACGGTTCCTGTTCTGACGCGCTTCGGTCGCGCCGGTGGTGGTGAAGTCTGTGGTCGCGGAGCCGGCGGGCTCGCTGGTGGACGGCTTCATCGGGGCCTGCTTCTTGGGGTCGTGCGTGAGGGGGCGATCGATCGTTCCTGCGGTGTTCATGCCGTGACCGGGTTCTTCCGCGGGCGGCCACGGGGCCGCTTCCGGGCGACGACGACGCCCTGGACGAACAGCTCGCCACCCCAGACGCCCCAGGGCTCACGCCGCTCCTTGGCGCCGGCGAGGCAGGCCTCCATCAGCGGGCAGGTGCGGCAGAGGGACTTGGCGTACTCCACGTCCGCCGGCGACTCGGCGAAGAAGACCTCCGGGTCGTAGGAGCGGCAGGGGACGGGTACGCCGAGGTTCTCGATGGCGTCGTCGAGCGCGGTGAGCGCGGTGAGGGGGGTCAAGGTGGAGTCCTCCGTGAGGCCGGGCGGGGGAATGGTTTGCGAAGGCGGTACGGACGGGGCGTGCGCTTCGAGTTGCACGGGTGGTCTTCCTCGTCTGGTCGGTCCGGCCGGTTGACCGGGTGTCGGCTGGGTACCGGGTTCTCTTCCTGTCCCGAGGCCCCTTCGCTCCGTCGTCCCCGTTCGGGGCAAACAGAAGGGCCGCGGATCCCGGATGGGGTTCCGCGGCCCTGAAGGCGCCGGCCTGATCGGCGATCAGGCTGGATCACTCCAGGGTTCTGGCCCACGGAAGGCCCACATCAGGTGGTGCTGCGTCGTCTGCTTCCGGAATCCGGCACCGGCCGCCGCAAAGGCATAGGCGTGCGCCTGTGCCGCTACCGCTTCCAGTGCCTTGGTCGGTCGCTCATTGCGCTCGCGGATGGGAAGAACCGCGAGGGCAGGGGAGGACGCCGGACGCACGGCACGGATGCCGGACAGACCGGTGCCCTGGTTCGAGGCGCCGAGCATGCACGTGGAGACGGTCGAGCGATCGGTCAGTTTGGCCGTGCTGACGGTGGTGCTGGTGGTGATGCTGATCACTGGACTCGCCTCCTCTCGGCGTCTCAAGGGACCAGGGTGAACCGGTCCCGTTCGGATATGCAAGTACATCACGGAACCCGCGCCTTGGAGAAGGCCGCTGCTTCCGTGCCTAGAACCTATGGGGATTCGCGGGGCATGCGCAAACTATTTTTTCGACGAGTTGGCATCAGTCGCTGCCGTCGTCTCCACCAGGTTCTTGACCTGCGCATATGGCCAGAACGTCGGCTCCGTAGCTGCGCAGCTTGCGATTGAGGACACCGGGGATGCGGGCGAGTTCGGCGGGACTCTCCGGGCATGTCTCCGCGATGGCCATCAGCGTCCGGTCGGTGAAGACGCAGAAGTCCGGCTGGCCGCTGCGCTCGGCCTGTACCGCGCGCCATTCCCGGAGCCGCTCGTAGAGCCCTTCGTCCATGTCCGAGGGGCAGTCCGCGCAGCGCATCAGCTTCATCTCGCCCGCGTCGGTGAGCGTGCGACCGCAGACCCGGCAACGGGCGGGGGTGCGCTGGGTGCGCCGGGGGGTGACGGCGGCGCTCGCCGGGGTGCCGCGTTCGACGCCCGCGCCCGCGCCGGCGCCGGTGCGGCCGACGGTGGGGGTGGTGCCGGGGCGCAGCCCGTCGAGGAAGCGGCTCGGCCGTCGGTTGGGGCGCCCGCCGGGTGAGCGGGACAGGGCCCAGGACAGATGGAGGCGTTCCCGGGCGCGGGTCACGCCGACGTAGAGGAGTCGGCGTTCCTCCTCGATCTGCTCGTCGGTGCGGGCGTAGGTGATGGGCAGCATGCCCTCGGCGATGCCGACCAGGAAGACGACGTCCCATTCCAGGCCCTTGGCGGCGTGCAGGGAGGCCAGCGTGACGCCCTGGACGGTGGGGGCGTGCTGGGCGTTCGCCCGTTCGTCCAGTTCCGCCACGAAGTCGGCGAGGGTGACTCCGGGTCTGGCCGCGGCGAGGTCGTGGGCGAGGTTGACCAGGGCGGCCAGGGATTCCCAGCGCTCCCTGACGGCGCCGGAGCCGGCCGGGGGTTCGCTGGTCCAGCCCTCGCCGGAGAGGACAGCGCGCACCTGGGAGGGCAGGTCCACGGCGTCGTCGAGGAGGGAGTCGTTGCCGCCGAAGCGGGCCGCGCCGCGCAGGGCGATGCCGGCCTTGCGGACCTCGGGCCGGTCGAAGAAGCGCTCGGCGCCGCGGAGCTGGTAGGGCACCCCGGCGTCGGCGAGCGCCTGCTCGTAGGTCTCGGACTGGGAATTGGTGCGGAACAGGACGGCGATCTCGGCGGCCGGGACGCCCGCGTCGATCAGCTCGCGGATGCGGCGGGCGGCGCCCTCGGCCTCGGCGGGCTCGTCGGTGTACTCGGTGTGGACGGGCTCGGGCCCCGAGGGGCGCTGGGAGACGAGTTCCAGCCGGTGGCCGGCGGCGCGGCCCCGGGCCTGGGCGAGCAGGCCGTTGGCGAGGTGGACGATCTGGGGGCTGGAACGGTAGTCGCGGACCAGTTTGACGACGGTGGCGCCGGGGTGGCGGGCGCGGAAGTCGAGCAGGTGGTCGGGCGTTGCTCCCGTGAACGAGTAGATGGTCTGGCTGGCGTCCCCGACGACGCACAGGTTGTCGCGGTCGCCGAGCCACAGGTCCAGCAGCCGCTGCTGGAGGGGGCTGACGTCCTGGTACTCGTCCACGACGAAGTGCTGGTACTGCGCGCGGACCTGTTCGGCGATGTCGTGGCGGTCCTGGAGGACGGCGACGGTGAGCAGCAGGACGTCCTCGAAGTCGATGACCGCGCGGTCGCGCTTGAGGTCCTCGTAGGCGGCGTAGAGGTGGGCGATCTCGGCCGGGTCGCGGGGGGCCTCCCGGCCTGCCTTCGCAGCCGCGTACGGGTAGTCGCCGGGAACGGTCTGGGTGACCTTGGACCATTCGATCTCGGCGGTCACGTCCCGCAGCTCGTTGCGGTCGAGCCGGGTGCCGAGGGCGGCGGCCGCGTCGGCGACGAGCTGGATCTTGCGGTCGACGAGCCGGGGGATGGACCCCCCGATCGCCTTGGGCCAGAAGTACTGGAGCTGGCGCAGGGCGGCGGAGTGGAAGGTGCGGGCCTGGACACCCTGGGCGCCGAGCTGGCGCAGCCGGCCGCGCATCTCTCCGGCGGCGCGGTTGGTGAAGGTGACGGCGAGCACGCTGGACGGCTGGAGGATGCCGGCGCGCACCCCGTAGGCGATGCGGTGGGTGATCGCCCGGGTCTTGCCGGTGCCCGCTCCGGCCAGCACGCACACCGGACCGTGCAGGGAGGTGGCCACCTCGCGCTGCTCGGGGTCGAGCCCTTCGAGCACCGCGTCGGCCCCGCTCGGCGGAGCCGTGTAGGGGGAGCCACCGGTGCCCTGCGGGAAAAGGGTGGAATGCGTTGCTGCTGTCACACCGCCATGCTGCCAGGTCGCCCGGGACGGCTGTGCCGGTTGTCCACAGGCTGGGGCTCGCAGTCGTACTAATGCGGCAGGCGTCACAGCCGGGAGCGCATACCGGGACGGGCGGACCGGTCGCCCGGAATGGCGCACCGATCGCCGGGATTGGCGGACCGGCCGTCCGGGAGTGGCGCGGACCAGTCGTCCGGGACTGGCGGGCCCGTCGCCGCTGACCGGCGGGCCCGTCGCACGGGAATGGCGGGCCTGTCACGCGGGAATGGCGGGCCCGTCGCGCGGGAATGGCGGGCCGGTCCCTTACGTTCTCTCCCTGGACGACATTTTCCGAGCTGCCTGAGGAGCGCGAGAGACATGCAGGGCACTGTGACGATGTACAGCACGACTTGGTGCGGCTACTGCCGGCGGCTGAAGGGCCAGCTGGACCGGGAGGGCATCGCCTACACCGAGATCAACATCGAGCAGGACCCCGACTCCGCGGCTTTCGTGGAGAAGGCGAACGGTGGGAACCAGACCGTCCCGACCGTGCTCTTCGCGGACGGCTCCACGCTGACGAACCCGTCGCTGGCCCAGGTCAAGCAGAAGCTCGCCGCGTAAGCGCGAGCCGCACCGAACGGCGGCTCCCGAGTCCGGAACCGGCTCGGGAGCCGCCGTTCGCCGTCTCAGACGAAGCTGCGGGTCGGCAGGGGCTTGCCGTACCACATCTCGATCAGGCGGGCCGCGATGGAGATGCCGTAGGGAGGCAGCACCTCGCCGGCCTCGAAGGCCGCGCGCAGTTCCTCGCGGGAGAACCAGCGGGCCTCGTGGATCTCGTCCCCGTCGACGTCGATCTCGGTGGAGGTGGCGCGGGCCATGAAGCCGAGCATCAGGCTGGACGGGAAGGGCCAGGGCTGGCTGGCGACGTACTCGACCGGGCCGACGGTGACGCCGACCTCCTCGCACACCTCGCGGCGCACCGCCTGCTCGATGGACTCGCCGGGCTCCACGAACCCGGCGAGCGTGGAGAAGCGGCCTTCGGGCCAGTGGACCTGGCGGCCGAGCAGGATGCGGTCGTCCTCGTCGGTCACCGCCATGATCACGGCGGGGTCGGTGCGCGGGTAGTGCTCGGCGCCGCAGGCCGGGCAGCGGCGGATGTGGCCGGCCGCCGCGATGACCGTGCGCTCGCCGCAGCGGGAGCAGAAGCGATGGGTGCGCTGCCAGTTCTCCAGGCCGACCGCGTGCACCATGAGCCCGACGTCGCGCGGCGACAGCAGCAGGCCGGCCTCCCGCAGCCCCGCCGGGCGCGCGGACTGGTCGATGCGGCCGGGCAGCGCGTCCTTCTGGAGCGCGAAGTAGCTGACACCGTCGTCGTCGATGCCGAGGAAGTAGCGGTGCGCCTCGGTGAGCGGGGCCTCGAAGGACGGCGTCATGACGAGTTCGGTCCGGCCGTCCGGGGTCTCGTCGATGAGCACCTGGCCGCCGGAGACCACGAAACAGCGGGTCGTGGGGTGGCTCCACGCCGCCGCGAGCCAGGCCTCGTCCAGCCGGTGGTGGGCGGCGCGGTCGATGCCGCTCGAGGCGGTCAGTGAGATGGGTCGGTCGGCTGTGTGGTCGGTCCAGATGGTCACGGGTGCTTCCAACTCCCCCAGTGCGGCGGTTCTTTCGGCGGGCGGTTCGGC
Organism: Streptomyces canarius; assembly: GCF_014650735.1. Taxonomy (NCBI): domain Bacteria; kingdom Bacillati; phylum Actinomycetota; class Actinomycetes; order Kitasatosporales; family Streptomycetaceae; genus Streptomyces; species Streptomyces canarius. Next base: position 93,213 of record NZ_BMVN01000022.1, on the reverse strand, counting down.
GGGACGTAGGGCGGGAGGGCACCGGGCCGGGTGCGGCCGGTGCGGCGGGACGGTCGGGGCGGTCCCTCCAGTGTGCCCCGCGCACGGTGTCCCGCCGTACGGCGTCGGCCGGTCAGGATGTGGTACGCCAGTTCCGGGCCAGGTCACCCCACAGGTACGCGCTGGTCTCGACGCCCTTGAGGAGGAGGTCCAGCTCGACCTTCTCGTTGGGTGCGTGCCAGCCGTCGGACGGGACGGAGATGCCCAGGAAGAGCACGGGGGCGCCGAGGACTTCCTGGAGGTCGGCGGCGGGTCCGGAGCCGCCCTCCCGGGTGAAGCGGACCGGCTCCTGGAAGGCGCGGCCCATGGCGCGGGCCACGGACTGGAGCGCGGGGTGGTCGAGCGGGGTCAGGCACGGGCGCGTGGCCGAGCCGAAGTCGATCTCGTACCGGATCCCGGCGGGCACCTGCTCGGCGGTCCAGGCGCGGACGGCCTTCTCGATGTGGTCGGGGTCCTGGCCGGCGACCAGCCGGAAGGACAGCTTGACCATGGCCGTGGCGGGGATGATCGTCTTGCTGCCGGGGCCCTGGTAGCCGCCGCCCATGCCGTTGACCTCGGCGGTCGGGCGGGCCCAGATGCGCTCCAGGGTCGAGTAGCCGGCCTCGCCGTGGAGGGCGGAGGACTTGGCGGTGCGCAGCCAGCGCTCCTCGTCGAAGGGCAGCTCGGCGAAGAGTTCGCGGTCGCGGTCGGTGAGCTCGACGATGCCGTCGTAGAAGCCGGGGATCGCCACGTGCGCGTGCTCGTCGTGGAGGGCGGCGACCAGGCGGGCGGCGGCGGTGGCCGGGTTGGGCACGGCGCCGCCGAAGGAGCCGGAGTGGATGTCCTGGTCCGGGCCGTACAGCCGGATCTCGCACTCGGCGAGACCGCGCATGCCGGTGCACACGGTCGGGGTGTCCTCGGACCACATGCCGGTGTCGGAGACGATCACGGCGTCGGCGGCGAGGCGCCCGGCGCGCTGTTCCACCAGGGCCCGGAAGTGCGGGGAGCCGGACTCCTCCTCGCCCTCGATCAGCAGCTTGAGGTTGACGGCCGGCGCGGTGCGGCCGGTCGCGGCGAGGTGGGCGCGGACGCCGAGTGTGTGGAAGAACACCTGGCCCTTGTCGTCGGCAGCCCCGCGCGCGTAGAGGCGGTTCTCGCGGACGACCGGCTCGAAGGGGTCGCTGTCCCAGCCGTCTTCGCGGGCGGCGGGCTGCACGTCGTGGTGACCGTAGACCAGGACCGTGGGTGCCTCGGGATCGCCGGACGGCCACTCGGCGAAGACGGCGGGGGCCCCGGGGGTCTGCCAGACCTCGGCGGTCGGGAAGCCGGTCTCCGACAGCTTGGCGGCGAGCCAGTCCGCGCTGTGCCGTACGTCGGGAGCGTGGTCGGGCTGGGCCGACACGGAGGGGATGCGCAGCCATGCGGCGAGGTCGTCGAGGAAGGCGGCGCGGTGCTGCTCGATGTACGTGCGGACAGCACTGTCCGGGGTCTGGCTCATGCTCCCGAGCCTATAGGCCCGCGCCGGCATCCTCGGCGGGCGGTTCGTCACACTCAGCTTGCCTCCGGTGTGCCCTCCGTCTCACCCGTGAGCAGCCGCTCCAGCGCGGCCCGGTCCGGCAGGCCCTCGGGGCGTACGGCCTCGCCGCTGCGTACGTACAGGAACGTGGCGGTGACGGACTCGGGCGGTATGCCCTGCTGCTCGGCCCAGGCCAGCCGGTACACGGCGAGCTGGAGCGGGTCGGCGGTGCCGGTGCGGCCGGTCTTCCAGTCGACGATCTCGTACGTCGCCCCGTCGCCGTCGCCGTGCCGGTAGACGGCGTCGATGCGGCCCCGGACGACACGGCCGGCGAGGGTGAGCTGGAAGGGGGCCTCGACCCGGTACGGGGTGCGCCGGGCGTACTCGGTGCGTTCGAAGGCGTCTTTCAGGGCTTCCAGGTCGCGTTCGTCGGCGATCTCGGCGTCGCCGCCGGGCAGCTCGTCCGGTTCCAGCAGGGGCAGGGTCAGCTCCTCGAAGCGCGTTTCCACCCAGGCGTGGAACCGGGTGCCCCGGCGTGCGGCCGGTTGCGGGGGGCGCGGCATGGGGCGCGCGAGTTCCTGCGCGAGCCCGTCCGGGTCCTCGGCGAGCCGCAGCAGCTGGGTGGCGGTGAGCGTGGTGGGCAGGGGGACCTCGGTGACGGTCTGCCGGGCGCGCAGCAGCTCTCCGGTGAGCGCGTCCAGGTCACGGTCCCAGGAGGCGATGGTGCGGGCCTCCTCCGGGGTGAGGGCGGCGGCGAGCCGCGGTCCGGCGGCACGGGGACCGTCCTGCGGGGCGGGCGCCTGGTGCGGGACCGTGGGCCGCTCGGCGTTCCAGGCGTCCTGGTCGAACGGGTCGTCGTCGAGGGGCTCGGCGTACATGGGGTCGTCGCCGAACGGATCGTCGTGCGGAAGATCCTCTTCATGGGGCAGGTCCGCGTACGGCTCCTCGTCGTACGGCTCCTCGTCGTACGGCTCCTCGCCGTACGGGTCGTCGTCCGGTGGGGCGGGCCAGTCCGGGTCCTCGGCGCCGGCGGGGTCGTGCAGGGCCGGCCGGCGCCCGTCGGCAGGTCCGGCGGCGAGGGCGTCCAGGTGGGCGAAGACGGTCTCCGCGGCGGCGCGGCGGCGGGCCAGGGCGGCGTCGTCCAGCGGGAGCGGCCACACCTGGTCGGCGGTGGCCGCGTGCAGGGCCGGGTTCTCCTCGTCCTCGGCGGGCGGGTCCGCCCACACCTCGATCTCGCCGTACCCGGCGGCGCAGTGGTCGTACAGGGCCGTGAGGAAGTCCGACGGGCCGCGCGGCTTCTTCTGGCTGGGCCCCCACCAGTGGCCGGAGCCGAGCAGGAGTGAGCGCGGCCGGGTGAAGGTGACGTAGCCGAGGCGGAGTTCCTCGGTGTGCTGGTGCTCCTTCATGGCCTCGTGGAAGGCCTTCATGCCGCGCGAGTCCCAGGAGTGCACGTCGGGCAGGGTGTCGGTGTCGCCGCGCAGCGCGTGCGGCAGCACCTTGGCCTGCGCTGTCCACTTCTCGCGGCCCTGGGCGCTGGGGAACGTGCCGGTCACGAGTCCGGGGACGGCCACGACGTCCCACTCCAGGCCCTTGGACTTGTGCGCGGTGAGCACCTTGACGGTGTTCTCGCCGCCGGGCAGGGCGTTGTCGAGGCCCTTCTCGTACTGGGCGGCGGTGCGCAGGAAGCCGAGGAAGGCCAGCAGGGTGGCCTCGCTGTCGCTCGCGGCGAAGGAGGCGGCGACGTCCAGGAAGTTGGACAGGGTCTCGCGGCGGCGGGCGGCGAGCGCGTGCGGGGACGCCGACAGCTCCACCTCCAGGCCGGTGACGGCGAGGACGCGGTGCAGGACGTCCATCAGCGGATCGGACAGCGAGCGGCGCAGGTCGCGCAGCTCGGCGGCGAGCCGGGCGAAGCGCACGCGCGCGTCCGGGGAGAACGGCAGCCCGTCGTCGTCGCCCTCCGCCATGGGCGCTTCCAGGAAGGTGGCCAGGGCGTCCGCGAGCGAGATCACCTCGGACGGGTCGACGCCTTCCACGGCCTCGGCGAGCCGGCGGTCCGGGTCGTCGGTGCCGTCCACGCGCGCGTGGGCGACCAGCAGCCGGGCGCGGCGGCCCAGCAGGGCGAGGTCGCGGGGGCCGATGCGCCAGCGCGGACCGGTCAGCAGGCGCACCAGGGCGGCGTTGGCGCCGGGGTCCTGGAGGACCTCGCAGACGGCGACGAGGTCGGCGATCTCGGGCAGGTGGAGCAGGCCGGAGAGGCCGACGACCTCGACGGGGATGTCGCGGGCGACGAGGGCGCCCTGGATCTCGGCGAAGTCGGTCGCGGTCCGGCACAGCACGGCGATCTCGCCGGGCGGGGTGCCGGTGCGCACGAGGTGGGCGAGGGAGTCGGCGATCCAGTCGATCTCCTCGGCGTGGGTGGGCAGCAGGGCGCAACGGACCGTACCGTCGTACTCGGCGCCCGGGGCCGGGCGGAGGGCCTCCACGCCCGCGTGCAGGGCGCGCAGGGGGGCGGCGAGGCCGTTGGCGAGGTCGAGCAGGCGCCCGCCGCTGCGGCGGTTCTCGCTGAGCGCCTGCCGGGTGGCGGGCCGGCCGTCGGCGTGCGCGAAGTGGTCGGGGAAGTCGTCCAGGTTGGCGACGGAGGCGCCGCGCCAGCCGTAGATGGCCTGGCAGGGGTCGCCGACGGCGGTCACCGGGTGGCCGGTGCCCGCGCCGAAGAGGCCGGCGAGCAGGACACGCTGGGCCACGGAGGTGTCCTGGTACTCGTCCAGGAGCACCACGCGGAACTCCTCGCGCAGCAGGCGGCCCACCTCGGGGATGCGGGCGAGGCGGGCCGACAGGGCGATCTGGTCGCCGAAGTCGAGCAGGTCCCGCGCGCGCTTGGCGGCCCGGTAGCGCTGGACGAGCTCGGCGAGTTCCCGGCGGGCCGCGGCGGTCTCGGGGACCTTGCGCAGGTCGGCGTTGGTGAGCTTGGCCCCTTCCAGGGTGCGCAGCAGGCCCGTGTCCCAGGCGCGCAGTTCCTCGGGGTCGACGAGGTGTTCGGCGAGTTCGGAGTCGAGCGCGAGCAGGTCGCTGACGAGGTCGGCGAAGGAGCGGGTCAGTGCCGGGTACGGGCCCGGGGCCTCGCGCAGCACGCGCGCGGCGAGCTGGTAGCGGGTGGCGTCGGCCAGGAGGCGCGAGCTGGGCTCCAGGCCGAGCCGCAGGCCGTGGTCGGTGAGCAGGCGGCCGGCGAAGGAGTGGTACGTCGAGATGACCGGCTCGCCCGGGGGGTTGTCGGGGTCGATGGCATCGGGGTCGGTGACGCCGGCCTTGATCAGGGCCTTGCGGACGCGTTCGGCCAGCTCACCGGCGGCCTTGTTGGTGAAGGTCAGGCCGAGGACCTGTTCGGGGGCCACTTGCCCGGTGCCGACCAGCCAGACCACGCGGGCCGCCATCACGGTGGTCTTGCCCGACCCGGCACCGGCCACGATCACCTGCGGGGCGGGCGGCGCGATGATGCAGGCCGTCTGCTCCGGGGTGAACGGGATACCGAGGAGCTCCTTGAGCTGCTCGGGGTCGGTGATACGGGCGGGCATGTCGAAAGAGGCTAGCGGCGGGGACTGACAATCGAGACCGGATCGGTCGGCCGGGGCGGAAGAAGCGCAGGTCAGCCCTTGTGGTGCCGTACGTCACCCATGTCGCGGTCACGTCACTCGACCACGTGCCGTCCCTCTGGGCGCGCGCTGCACGACGCCCGGAACGCGCAGTGCGCGCAGTGCTGGCCGGCGCTCGGCGTGAACCGCTCGTCGAGGACCTTTCCGGCGGCGGTGGCCAGCAGCTCGCCGACCCACTCCCCCGTCAACGGCTCCTGGGTCTGCACCTTGGGCAGGCTGTCGCCCCCGTCCCGCTTGGCGGCGCCCTGTCTGAGGTGGACCAGCTCCGCGCCGCCCGGCTCGGGGCGTACGCCGTCGAAGGCCGTGTCGACGGCGCCTTCGCGGACGGCGAGCTGGTAGACGGCGAGCTGGGGGTGGCGCTCCACCTCGCCCGCGGTGGGCGCCTGTTTGCCGGTCTTGAAGTCGACCACGTAGGCGCGGCCCTCGGCGTCCGTCTCCACGCGGTCCATCTGGCCGCGGACGCGGACCTGGTAGTCGCCTGCTTCGAGGGTGACGTCGAAGTCGTGCTCGCTCGCCACCGGGGTCCGGCCCGCCCGGGCCAGCACGTGCCAGTTCAGGAAGCGTTCGAGCGCCACGCGCGCGTTGTCCTTCTCCTGCCGCGACTTCCACGGCGCGTCGAAGGCCAGCGCGTTCCACACGGAGTCCAGGCGTTCCATGAGGACGTCGAGGTCGGCGGGGGTGCGGCCGGAGGCGACCTCGTCGGCGAGGACGTGGACGACGTTCCCGAAGCCCTGCGCGGTGGTGGCGGGGGCGTCCGCCTTCACCTCGCGGCCCAGGAACCACTGCAACGCGCAGGTGTTGGCGAGCTGGTCGAGGGCGCTGCCGGAGAGCACCACGGGCTGGTCCCGGTGGCGCAGCGGCACCTTGCTCTCGGTCGGATCGAACATGCCCCACCAGCGGTAGGGGTGCGCGGACGGCGCCAGCGGGCGGCCGTCCTCGTCGGCGAGCGCGGCGAGCCGGGCGAGCCGGCGGGCGGCGGCCTCCCGCAGCGCGGCCGAGGCGCGCGGGTCGACCGTGGTCGCGCGCAGTTCGGCGACGAGCGCGGCGACGGACAGCGGCCGGCGCGGGCGCCCGGTGACGTCCCTCGGCTCGACGCCCAGTTCGGTGAGGAACCGGGACGGCTGGTCGCCGTCGTCGGCCGGTGCCTTCACCGCGCTGACGACGAGGCGGTCACGCGCGCGCGTGGCGGCGACGTAGAACAGGCGGCGCTCCTCGGCGAGCAGCGCGCCCGGGGTGAGCGGCTCGGCGAGTCCGTCGCGGCCGATGCGGTCGGCCTCCAGCAGCGAGCCGCGGCGCCGCAGGTCGGGCCAGAGCCCCTCCTGGACACCGGCGACGACGACCAGCCGCCACTCCAGGCCCTTGGCGCGGTGCGCGGTCATCACGCGGACGGCGTCCGGGCGTACCGCGCGGCGGGCGAGCGTGTCGGCGGCTATGTCCTCGGCCTCGATCTGCTCCAGGAAGTTCAGGGCGCCGCGGCCTCCGAAGCGCTCCTCCGCGCGCGCGGCGGTGGCGAACAGCGCGCACACGGCGTCCAGGTCCCGGTCGGCGTTCCGGCCGGCCGCGCCACCCCGCCGAGCGGCCCGCTCCAGGCGTCCGGGCCACGGTGTGCCCTGCCACAGGTCCCACAGCGCCTCCTCGGCCGTACCGCCGCCGGCGAGGCGCTCACGTGCCTTGCGGAGCAGCGCGCCGAGCCGCTGCGCCCCGCGCGCGTACGCCGGGTCGTGCACGGCCAGGCGCTCCGGTTCGGCGAGTGCCCGCGCGAGGAGCTCGTCGGACGGCGGCGGCAGGGGGTTCCCGGCGGTCCGTTCCTCGTCGCGCAGGGCACGCCCGAGGCGGCGCAGGTCGGCGGCGTCCATGCCGGCGAGCGGTGAGGTGAGCAGGGTGAGAGCGGTCTCGGTGTCCAGCCAGGAGGCGTCCGGAGCCGGTTCCGCGGGGGCTTCGGCGCCTTCTTCAGCGGCTAGGGCGGGTCCACCGGCGGCTTCGGTGCCTTGCCCGCCGGATTCGGTGCGTACCCCGGCGGTTTCCGTACGTGCCGCGTCGGCTTCGGTGCGTTCTCCGACGGCATGAGTGCGTACCCCGGCGGCTTCCGTGCCTTCCCCGCCCACTTCGGTGCGCTCTTCGACGGCTTCCGTAGCTGCCCCGCCGGCTTCAGTGCGTTCTCCGGCGGCTTCTGTACCTGCCCCGCCGGCTTCGCTGCGCTCTCCGACGGCATGAGTGCCTACCCCGCCGGCTCCTTCACCAGCCGGCTCGCGCTTCTCCGGACTCCCGGCCGACTCCTCGTCGCGGTGTCGTGCCTCCGCCGTGGCCACCGCGCGGAGGGCCGTGAGCAGCGGTGCGACCGCGGGCTCGTGCCGCAGGGGCAGCTCGTCACCGTCGATGTCCAGGGGGACGCCGGCCGCGGTGAGGGCCCGGCGGAGGGTCGGGAGACGAGAGCCCGCGCGTACCAGGACGGCCATGTCGCTCCAGGGGACGCCGTCCTCCAGGTGCGCGCGGCGCAGGATGTCCGCGATGTTGTCCACTTCCGCGCCGGGCGTCGGGTACGTGTGGACCTCGACCCGGCCGCCGTCCCGTACGGCGGCCGGCTCCCGGTGGGCGCGGACCTTCTCGGCGGGCAGCCGGGACAGCGGCATGCGCTGGGTGATCAGGCGGGTCGCGGCCAGCAGGGCGGCGCCCGAGCGGCGCGAGGTGCGCAGCACCGCGACGGGCGCGGGGCGGCCGTCCGCGCGCCGGAAGGCGGCCGGGAAGTCGAGGATGCCGTTCACGTCGGCACCCCGGAAGGCGTAGATCGACTGGTCGGGGTCACCGAAGGCGACCAGGGTGCGCCCCCCGCCCGCCAGGGCGTGCAGCAGCCGGACCTGGGCGGGGTCGGTGTCCTGGTACTCGTCGACGTACACGGCGTCGTACTGGGCCGCCAGCCCTGCCGCGGTCTCCGGGCGGCGGGCGAACAGGACCGCGCGGTGGACCAGTTCCGCGTAGTCCAGCACGCCCTGGAGGTCCAGGGTGTCGAGGTACTCGGCGAGGAACGCGGCCGCCGCCCGCCAGTCGGGGCGGCCGATGCGGCGGGCGAAGGCGTCCAGGGCCTCCGGGCCGAGGCCCAGCTCCCGGCTGCGGGCGAGGACGGCACGGACCTCGTCGGCGAAGCCACGCGTGGTCAGGCAGGCGCGCAGTTCGTCCGGCCAGCGCACGTGGGTCAGGCCGAGCCGCTCCAGCTCCGGCTGGCCGGCGAGCAGCTCCCGGACGGTGACGTCCTGCTCCGGGCCGGAGAGCAGGCGCAGCGGCTCGGTGAACCGGCCGCTGTCCTGGTGGGCGCGGACCAGCGCGTAGCAGTACGAATGGAATGTGGTCGCCCTGGGGGCGCGGGCGGCGCCCATGCGCAGGGCCATGCGGTCACGCAGGTCGACGGCGGCCTTGCGGCTGAACGTGAGCACCAGGATGCGCTCGGGGTCGCCGCCCCGGGCGATCCGGGCGGCCACGGACTCGACCAGCGTGGTGGTCTTGCCGGTGCCGGGGCCGGCGAGGACGAGGAGTGGTCCGGTCCGGTGGTCAACCACGGCACGCTGTGCCGCGTCCAGACGAGGGGGGTCCACGACGGCCGGAGGGGTACGGACCAGTCGGTAAGCGCCACGGCTCCCCTGCCGCACCGGTGGGTGCGGCGGGCGCCTGGTGGAGGAAGAGGAGCTCACGTGATGTGCCGGTCCTGGTGGTCGTGCTGGCGGGCAGGCGGTCAGGCGCGCGAGGCGGTGGCCGCGGGATGAGGGGGACACGTGCTGCCGACGCTACGCCGCCGCTCCGGATGGAAGCAGGGCTTCCGCTTCTTCCCTCGCGGCGCTCGGGTCACGCGGGTCCCACATCTCACGAACGTACGGCATGCCACGGACGTCCCCCATGTCCCTCGAACGGGCCACGAGCCCCCCGCGGCGACATCCGATGGCGGAAGCTGTCAGGTGTGACCCTCCGCACCCGCGCCGCCGTCCCATCGGGCCCGGCGCATGTCGAGCCGCGGCAGATGGCCCTCGGTGCTGCTGCCCGCCTGCTTCAGCGGGGTGCCCTCCGCGCGGTAGTGGGCGAGCGCGCGCAGCTCGTGTCCGGGCAGCAGCACGCCGTCGGCGCGTACGACACGCCACCACGGGACCGTGCCGCCGTAGAGGGCCATCACCCGGCCGACCTGGCGCGGCCCGCCCTCCTCCAGCCACTCCGCGACATCGCCATAGGTCATGACCCGGCCCGGCGGAATCCGCTCGGCGACGTCCAGGACCCGCTCGGCGTACTCCGGCAGCGCGTCCGCGTACTCCGCGCGGGCGTCTTCGGGAGGACTCTGCTCGCTCATCCACCCCATCCTGCCGCACCCCACCGACGTTCCGGCGGGGACCGTGGGGGACGGTCCTCTCGCCCCCGCGCGGTCCTTGGGGCAGACTGTGCGCCCGCGCATCCGCACCCTGATGCCCGTGAGTGTCGGTGGGGCATGCCACCATCGTGCGGGCGGTGACTGGTGATACGAGACCACGAAGAGACCACGAAGGAGCAGGGCGTGCACCCCGAAGGAGCGGCGGGCACCCCTGACGCCTCCGCGCGCCCCGGCCCCGCCCGCGCGGACGACGGCGGCACCGGCGCGCGGCAGGAAGACACCGGCCGGCACAACCAGGAAGACGCTGGTCAGCACGGCGACGACGGCACGCGCGCGCGTGACGACGGCGGAGCGGACGCCGCCGAGGGGCCGCCCGTCCCCGAGGCGGCGCACGTCCCCGGGACCACGCCCTCGGACCACCGTCCGTGCGCCGGCGACGACCCCCACGCCGAGCAGGTGGAGCGCGACGAACCGCTGCTCCCCGCGCGCGTGCACCGCCCCTCCGACCTGATGCGGCTCCTGGTCGGTCTGCTCGGCATCGTGGTGCTTCTCGCGATCGCCGCGTTCGCGCACGGCACCACCTCGGGCCTCGAACAGGACATCAACAAGGGCACCGGACAGGCCCCGGACCTGCTGATCAAGATCGCGGGGCTGGCGTCCAGCATCGCGATCCTGCTGGTGCCGGTCGCGTTCGCGATCGAACGGCTGATCAAACGGGACGGGCTGCGCATCGCCGACGGCGTCCTCGCGGCCGTCCTGGCGCACGGAGTGACGCTCGCCACCGATCTGTGGGTCGCCCGGGCCGCCCCGGACTCGATCCAGGAGGCGCTCACCCAGCCCTCGCCGGGCGACATCCACGCCCTGACCGACCCAGTGCACGGCTATCTGGCCCCTGTGATCGCCTACATGACGGCCGTCGGCATGTCCCGCAGACCCAGATGGCGCGCGGTGCTGTGGATCGTGCTGCTGCTCGACGCGTTCTCGATGCTGGTCACCGGCTACACGACCCCCTTCTCGATCATCCTGACCGTGCTGATCGGCTGGACCATCGCCTACGGCACCCTGTACGCGGTCGGCTCCCCCAATGTCCGCCCGACCGGCCACACGCTGATGGCGGGCCTGAGGCACGTCGGCTTCCATCCCGTCGGCGCGGCCCGCGAGGAAGCGGTGGAGACGGAGAACGGCGACCGGGGCCGGCGCTACTTCGTCTCCCTGGAGGACGGCCCGCCGCTGGACGTCACGGTCGTCGACCGGGAACAGCAGGCCCAGGGCTTCTTCTACCGCGCCTGGCGCAATCTCACCCTGCGCGGCTTCGCCACCCGCTCCAGCCTCCAGTCGCTGCGCCAGGCACTGGAGCAGGAGGCGCTGCTGGCGTACGCGGCGATCGCGGCGGGCGCCAACGCGCCCAAGCTCATCGCCACCTCCGAACTCGGCCCGGACGCGGTCATGCTCGTCTACGAGCACACCGGCGGGCGCACCCTGGACTCGCTGGCCGACGAGGACATCACCGACGAGCTGCTGCGCAACACCTGGCACCAGGTGCGGGCCTTGCAGTCCCGGCGCATCGCACACCGCAGGCTGGCCGGAGACGCGATCCTGGTGGATCGTTCCGGCAGGGTGATCCTCACCGAACTGCGCGGTGGGGAGATCGCGGCCGGCGATCTGCTGCTGCGCATGGACATCGCCCAGTTGGTCACCACGCTCGGCCTGCGGGTCGGTGCCGAACGGGCGGTGGCCTCGGCAGTCAAGGTGCTCGGCCCGGACGCGGTCGCCGACTGCCTGCCGATGCTCCAGCCGATCGCGCTGACGCGCTCCACGCGCGCGACGCTGCGCCGACTGGCCAGGGAGCGGGCGCAGCGCGAACGGGAAGCGGTGCTCGAAGCCTCCCGGCAGGCCAAGCTGGCCCGTGCGGAGGAGGCGTCCGAGACGGCCTCTCCCGGGCTCGAAAAGCTCGACAAGAAGGCGGTCCGCGCCGAGCAGCGCGCGGAGAAGCGGGCCATCGACGAAGCTCTCGAAGAGGCCCGCGAGGAGGATCTGCTCACCCAGATCCGGCACCAGGTGCTGCGGATCAGGCCCCAGGCTCCCGTGGAACCGGCCCGCCTGGAACGGGTCCGGCCGCGCACCCTGATCAGCTTCATCGCCGGTGCGATCGGCGCGTACTACCTGCTGACGCAGCTCACCCACATCGAGTTCGGCACGCTGTTCGCGCGGGCCCAGTGGGGCTGGGTGCTCGCCGCGGTGCTGTTCTCCGCGCTGAGTTACGTCGCCGCCGCGATGGCCCTGCTGGGCTTCGTACCGGAGCGGGTGCCGTTCCCGCGGACCGTGGCGGCGCAGGTCGCCGGGTCGTTCGTGAAGATCGTGGCGCCGGCCGCGGTCGGCGGTGTGGCCCTCAACACGCGCTTCCTCCAGCGCGCCGGCGTACGTCCGGGGCTCGCGGTGGCGAGCGTCGGCGCCTCGCAGCTGTTCGGGCTCGGCTGTCACATCCTGATGCTGCTGTCCTTCGGCTATCTGACCGGAACCGAGAAGACACCGTCGCTGTCGCCGTCCCGCACGGTCATCGCGGGTCTGCTGACCGTGGCCGTCCTGGTCCTCGTGGTCACCTCGGTGCCGTTCCTGCGGAAATTCGTCGTCACGCGCGTGAGGTCGCTGTTCGCCGGAGTCGTGCCGCGGATGCTCGACGTGCTGCAACGGCCCCAGAAGCTCATCACCGGCATCGGCGGCATGCTGCTGCTGACCGCCTGCTTCGTGATGTGCCTGGACGCCTCCATCCGCGCCTTCGGCGACGGATCGGTGTCGCTGAGCATCGCCAGCGTCGCCGTCGTCTTCCTCGCCGGCAACGCGCTCGGCTCCGCGGCGCCCACCCCCGGCGGCGTGGGCGCGGTCGAGGCGACCCTCACCGTCGGCCTGATCGCCGTGGGCCTGCCCAAGGAGGTCGCCGCGCCGGCCGTCCTGCTGTTCCGGCTGCTGACCTTGTGGCTGCCGGTGCTGCCGGGCTGGCTGGCCTTCAACCACCTCAGCCGCAAGGGAGCCCTGTAAGCGGGCCTGCCCGGTGCGGTCCCGGCCCCGCCGGTGCGTACCTCTTACGGCCCGCGTCCCGCGCGCCCCGGCGTGCGCGCCCCCACGATGGGAGTATGGCGAACCCGTTCCGGCTGCGCGCCGCCGTGCTGACCACCACCGCTGTGCTGCTCTCCGCTGTACTGGCCGGATGCGGCGACGGCGGCAAGGACGGGGATCTCACGGCGCAGAAGCTGGACTGGAAGTCCTGCCCGGCCCCCTCCGAGGCGGAAGGCGGCGGCAGCCCTCCCTCGCCGCTGCCCAACGGCGGGGAGTGGCAGTGCGCGACCATGAAGGCGCCGCTGGACTGGAGCAGGCCGAAGGGCGACACGATCGGCATCGCCCTGATCCGCGCCCAGGCCAGCGGGCCCGCGAGCAGGCGGATCGGCTCGCTCGTGTTCAACTTCGGCGGCCCGGGCGGCAGCGGTGTGACCACGCTGCCCGCGTTCGGCGCGGACTACGCGGCCCTGCGCACCCGCTACGACCTGGTCAGCTTCGACCCGCGCGGGGTCGGCCGCAGCGCACCGGTGGAGTGCGAGAGCGACGCCCAGTTGGACGAGTACTTCCAGCAGGACGCGACCCCGGACGACCACGCCGAGCAGGTCCAGCTCCTGGACCGCACCAAGCAGTTCAACGCGGCCTGCGAGAAGAACTCCACGAAGATCCTGCCGCATGTGCGCACCACGGACGCGGCCCGCGACATGGACCTGATGCGCCAGGTCCTCGGCGACGACAAGCTGCACTACTTCGGCATCTCCTACGGCACCGAACTCGGCGGTGTCTACGCCCACCTGTTCCCGAAGCACGTCGGCCGGGCCGTCCTGGACGCGGTCGTGGACCCCACGCAGACCCCGGAGGAGGGCGCGCTCGGACAGGCCAGAGGCTTCCAGCTCGCGCTCGACAACTTCGCCAGGGACTGCACCTCGAAGGCCGAGGAGTGCCCGATCGGCAGCACCGAGCAGGAGGTGAAGGACCGCATCGCGCATCTCCTCGCCGACCTGGAGAAGAAGCCGATCCCGGGCATCTTCCCACGCCGGCTGACGCAGACCGCCGCCACTAACGGCATCGCGCAGTCCCTGTACTCGAAGGACTTCTGGGAGTACCTCACCGAGGGTCTTGAGCAGGCCTACGACGGCGACGGCAAGATCCTCATGCTGCTCTCCGACTCGATGAACGGCCGCAACGAGAACGGCGAGTACAGCAACCTCACCGCGGCGAACACCGCCATCAACTGCTCCGACGAGAAGCCCCGGTACACCGCGGACTACGTCCAGCGGAGGCTGCCCGAGTTCCGCGCGGCCTCCCCGCTGTTCGGCGACTTCCTGGCCTGGGGCATGGTCAGCTGCACGGACTGGGCGGTGCCGGGCGCGGCCGACCATCCCGACGTCAGCGCCCCGGGGGCGGCGCCCATCCTCGTCGTCGGCAACACCGGCGACCCGGCCACCCCGTACGAGGGCGCACGGAAGATGGTGGAGGCACTCGGCAAGGGAGTCGGCATCGAGCTGACGTACAAGGGCCAGGGGCACGGCGCGTACGACAGCAAGAACACGTGCGTGCAGAACGCGGTGAACGGCTACCTGCTGGACGGCAGGCCGCCGAAGGCCAACACGGTCTGCGCCTGACCGACCCCCGACAACAACAGCACCTCGCAGTAGACGTAACCGCAGGTCAGAGGGTTATCCACAGGCCTCCGCAGGCCGAGCCCGGGGCGCCTACGATGGCCTGAACGCCCGGCGCGGCACGATGCGGCGGGCCTGTGAGGGGGTGCGCATGATGCGATTCCTGCGGTGGACGGCCGCGCTGGCGGCGGGGCTGCTGCTGGCCGGATGCGGGGGCTCGTCCGACGGGGGCGGGAGCAGGGACGAGGGCAAGGGAACGGGCTCGGCTCCCCCGTCGGCGTCGCGCTCCACGACCGCGTCGACGCCGGCCGGCCTTCCGGCCTCCCTCACCTCCCAGCGCCTCGACTGGCACCGCTGCGAGGCCACCGGGACCTCGTCCCCGCCGGGCGACGCCTGGCGGTGCGCGACGCTGAAGGTGCCGCTGGACTGGTCCCGGCCGGACGGCAGGACGATCGGGCTCGCCCTCGTCCGCGCGCGGGCGACCGGGGGTGACCGCATCGGCTCGCTGCTGTTCAACTTCGGCGGCCCGGGCGGCTCGGGCGTGTCGACGATGCCGTACTTCGAAGCCTCCGTCTCCTCCCTCCACGAGCGCTACGACCTGGTGAGCTGGGATCCCCGGGGGGTCGGCGCGAGCGGGGGTGTCCGCTGCCGCGGCGACCGGGAGATCCAGGCCGCCGAGTCCGTGGACGCCACACCGGACACCCCGGCCGAGGAGAAGGCGTACCTCCAGGACGTCACCGACTTCGGCAAGGGCTGCCAGAAGGCCGCCGGCCCGCTGCTGGCCCATGTGTCCACCACCGACACCGCCCGGGACATGGACCTGATGCGCCAGGTCCTCGGCGACGACAAGCTGCACTACTTCGGCATCTCCTACGGCACCGAACTCGGCGGTGTCTACGCCCACCTGTTCCCGAAGCGGGTGGGCAGGCTGGTCCTCGACGCGGTGGTCGACCCGACCGCGGACACGGTGGGCCACGCCGAGAACCAGGCACGCGGCTTCCAGCGGGCCCTGGACGACTACCTCAAGTCCACCGGTCAGGACCCGGAACAGGGCTCCCGGAAGGTGGCCGACCTGCTGACCCGGATCGACGCCGAACCGCTGCCGACGTCATCCGGCCGGAAGCTCACCCAGACGCTCGCGGTCACCGGGATCATCCTGCCGCTGTACAGCGAGTCGCTGTGGCCGCGGCTGACCGAAGCCCTCAAGTCGGCGCAGCGGGGCGACGGTTCGGGGCTGCTGGCGCTCGCCGACGAGTACGACGACCGGGACGCCTCGGGCCGCTACGGCACGACGACCCACTCCCAGCGGGTCATATCGTGCCTGGACGACAAACAGCGACCCACGCTCGACGGGACGAAGCGGCGGCTGGCGGAGTTCCAGCGGATATCGCCGGTGTTCGGGGACTTCCTCGGCTGGGACACGGCGGGCTGGTGCCACGACTGGCCGGTGCCGGGCCAGTACGACACCCCGGAGGTCAGCGCACCGGGCGCGGCGCCGATCCTGCTGGTCGGCAACACCGGCGACCCGGCCACCCCGTACGAGGGCGCCCGCAGAATGGCCGACGAACTGGGCCGGGGCGTGGGCGTCGCACTCACCTGGAAGGGCGAGGGACATGGGGCGTACGGCAACGGGAGCGACTGCGTCGACTCGACGGTGGACGCCTACCTGCTGAACGGGACGGTGCCGAAGGACGGCAAGGTCTGCTCCTGACGCGAACGGGGGCTCCGGGCGCCGTACGCACCCGAAGCCCCCGCCACGCACACCGGGTCACCGGCTCAGTAGACCGGCTTCTCCGGCTCGATCTGGTTGACCCAGCCGATGACGCCGCCGCCGACGTGGACCGCGTCGGAGAAGCCCGCGGACTTCAGGACCGCGAGGACTTCCGCACTGCGGACACCCGTCTTGCAGTGCAGGACGATCTTCTTGTCCTGCGGGAGGCTCTCCAGGGCGGTGCCCATGAGGAACTCGTTCTTGGGGATCAGCTTGGCGCCCGGGATGGAGACGATCTCGTACTCGTTCTGCTCGCGGACGTCGATGATCTCGATGTTCTCGCCGTCGTCGATCCACTCCTTGAGCTGCTTGGGAGTGATCGTGGAGTCGGCCGCCGCCGCCTGGGCCTCCTCGGAGACGACGCCGCAGAAGGCCTCGTAGTCGATGAGCTCGGTGACCGTCGGGTTCTCGCCGCAGACCGCGCAGTCGGGGTCCTTGCGGACCTTGACCTGGCGGTACTGCATCTCCAGGGCGTCGTAGATCATCAGCCGGCCGACCAGCGGCTCACCGGTGCCGGTGAGGACCTTGATCGCCTCGGTGACCTGGATGGAGCCGATGGACGCGCACAGCACGCCCAGGACGCCGCCCTCGGCGCAGGAGGGGACCATGCCGGGGGGCGGGGGCTCCGGGTACAGGCAGCGGTAGCAGGGGCCGTGCTCGGACCAGAACACCGAGGCCTGGCCGTCGAAGCGGTAGATCGAGCCCCACACGTACGGCTTGTTGAGCAGTACGCACGCGTCGTTGACCAGGTAGCGGGTCGCGAAGTTGTCGGTGCCGTCGACGATCAGGTCGTACTGGCTGAAGATGTCCATCACGTTGTCGGCTTCGAGCCGCTCCTCGTGAAGGATCACGTTCACGTACGGGTTGATGCCCTTGACGCTGTCGCGCGCGGACTCGGCCTTGGAACGGCCGATGTCGGACTGGCTGTGGATGATCTGGCGCTGCAGGTTCGACTCGTCGACCTCGTCGAACTCCACGATGCCAAGGGTGCCCACGCCCGCGGCGGCCAGGTACATCAGCGCCGGCGAGCCCAGGCCGCCTGCGCCCACACAGAGCACCTTGGCGTTCTTCAGCCGCTTCTGCCCGTCCATTCCCACGTCGGGGATGATCAGGTGGCGGGAGTACCTGCGGACCTCGTCTACGGTGAGCTCAGGAGCTGGCTCGACCAGGGGTGGCAGCGACACGGGGACTCCGTTGGTCGGTCGATCACTACAGTTGTTCTCTACGTAACACTGCCACGGCCTTCTTCATTCCGAGACACCTGTTCCGACCCGCGAGACGATGTCGTCCCAGTAGCCGGGCATGGTCTCCCAGGGGTCCACGCGACCGTCCCTGTCCGTACGGTCCGTGAAGTAGATCGTGCCCGCCCCCTGCCAGCGGGCGATCCGCAGTGCCTCGTCCAGGTGACCGCGGGGCACGCCGTGCACGAGGTGGCAGAAGCGGTCGGGCGAGTAGTCGGCGGTCCACTCGGCCGCCTGCGACCAGCGGTAGTCGGACCAGGGGCCGGAGAAGGTCACCAGTTGGTCGGCGTTCTCGGCGTAGCCGGGGTGCGGGTGACGGCCGTGGCCGAGGACGATGTGGGCGGTGTCACTGATCGCACGGAGCGCGGTGATCGCGCGGCGCACCTCGGGGAGCGCGGTGCGCTCGGTGGGGCAGCGGTCCAGCAGGAAGCCGTCGACGCCGTACCAGTCGAGGTGACGGTGGGCGTCGCAGAGCAGGTCGCCGAAGGCGCGGGCGCCATAGGTGAGGTCCAGGTGGCCGAGGACGCGGACGCCGGCGGCGCGGAGCCGGCCCGCGGCTTCCAGGCAGTGCGGGTCGGGGCGGGTGCCGAGGCCGGCGGCGATGTCGAGGACCACCCAGTCCAGCGGTGTGCCGGGGCGGGCGAGCTCCGCCCACTGGGCCGGGGCGACGAGCGGGTGGGGGTAGCCGGGGATGCCGAGGGCGGTGCGGACGCCGGTGCTGGTGGCGCCCGCCGCGGTGCTGGTCAGATGCGGCATGCCGCCTCCATCCAGATGTCGGCCAGGGATTCTTCGAGGTTGATCCGGGGCCGCCAGCCGAGCCGGTCGCGGGCGGTGCGCACATCGGCCTGCTGCCAGCTGCCGCAGCCGTCCGGGTACGGGTACGCCACCGGGACCGCGTGCTCGGAGTCGGCGCGGGGGTGCCCGATGGCGCTGCGCAGCGGTCCGGGCGGGGTGTCCAGTTCGTGGAGGGCGCCGCCGTATCCGGCGACGCGCGCGAGGACGGCGGCGGCGTCTCTGAGCCGGACGGCGCGGCCGGAGCCGATGTTGATCACGCCCTGCGCGGCGGAGAGCGAGGCGGCGTGCACGGCCCGGGCCACATCGCGGACGTCGACGAAGTCGCGCTGGACGCCGAGGCCGCCGAGCTTGAGTTCGCCGTCGTGGGACTGCATGGCGCGGCGCATGGCCTCGGCGAGCCGGCCGAGCGGGGAGCCGGCCGGGGTGCCGGGGCCGGCCGGTGAGAAGACCCGCAGCACGACGGCGTCCAGGCCGGAGCCGAGGACCAGTTCGGTCGCGGCGAGCTTGCTGACGCCGTACGGGCCGCCGGGGCGCGGCACGGCGTCCTCGGCCGTGGAGGAGCCGGCCTGGCTGGGGCCGTACTCGGAACCGCAGCCGATCTGCACCAGGCGGGCGCCGCAGCCGCTGCGGCGCAGAGCCTCGCAGACGGTGGCCACGGCGACGGTGTTGTGCCGGGTGAGGTCGCGGGCGCCCCCGCGCGTGGCGCCGGCGCAGTTGATGACGACTCCGGGGTGGACCGCGTCGAGGAAGCGGGTGAGCGCGCCCGGGCTGCCGGTGGCGAGGTCGAAGCGGACGTCGGCGTCGTCGCCGCGGCCGAGCGCGGTGAGCTGGACGGCCGGGTCGGCGAGCAGGCGGTCGGCGACGAAGCGGCCGATGAATCCGTTGGCTCCGATCAGCAGGACCCTCATCGGGCGGCTCCCGGGGTGTGCGCGCCGGTGGTACCGGCCGTCTCGACGGCTCCTTCGGCTGTGCCGGGCGCTCCGGTGGTTCCGGGGGTGCCGGACGCTCCGGGTCGGGAGGTGGTCATCTGGTGTTCTCCTTCAGCGGGGTGATGCGGTTGCCTCCGGCGGTGCGTCGGGCCGGTGGCGGAAGGTTCAGTCGGGTGCTCCCGTCGGCGCGTGGGCCGATGCCTGGGTGAGGGTGCGGCCGGCGTGCCAGAGCAGGGCGAGGGCCGCGGTGCCGCAGGCGAGGGCCGGTACGGCGGTCTCGCCCCAGGCGCCGACGAGGGTCTCCACGGGGGCCGCCAGGAAGGCGCAGCCGGGCAGCCGGCCGGCCAGGGGCAGCGCCAGGGCCGCCGCCTCCGTGGCCACGGCGGCGCCCAGCACGAGGGCGGGGGCGTGCCGGTGGCGGCGCACGGTGAGCAGGCGGGCGAGCAGGAGCAGGGCGCCCAGGGTGAGGGCCTGCGGGTAGGCCGCGGGCGCGTGCAGGAGGGTGCCGCAGAGCGCGAGCAGTGCGGCGAGGGTGCCCAGGAACACGGCGAGCACGCCGAGCAGGAGGGGTCTCGCGGCTGCCGTGAAGTCGTCCAGGTCCCGGCTGCGGGCGAGCCTGCGGCGGGCGCCGGCGGCGAGGAGGTGGGCGGACCAGGCCGCCGGGGCGCAGGCCAGCAGGAGGGCCAGGACGGGCGCGGTGGCCGTGGGCCAGGGGCCGTCCGGGGCCATGGTGGGCGGGGTGTCGGGGCCGCCCGTCAGGACGGAGTGGAGGAGGCCGTCGCCGAGGAGGGCGTACCCGAGCAGCCAGAGCGTCCCCGCGCGCGTGCCGACCGTGGTGCCCCACGCGCGCGTGCCGGGCGGGCCGGCGAGCGGGCCGCGACGCAGGGCCGCGCGCGTGGCGAGGGCGACGGCGAGGAGGCCGCCGAGTGCCACCGACTGGCGGGGGTGTCCCTGGGTAAGGCGCAGTCCGGTCACCGTGGCCGCTCCGAGCACCCCGGGCAGGAGGGCGAGCAAGATCCAGCCGGCGCGGACGCGGGGCACCGGCACGGGCTCGGGTTCCGGGCGCGGCTCGGCGATGCGCGGCACGCGCGCGTACAGCTCTTCGGCGAGCGAGAAGACGTCACGGTGCCGGAAGCGGGCGGCGGCGCGGTCGGTGAGGCCGTGCGCCTCCAGCCCTGCGGCGATCTCCAACGGGTCCACGGCCCGCTCGCACAGTTCCCGGTGCCGGTGCAGCAGGGATTTCACCGGGTCGACGGACCCCCTGCGGGGCGCGGGGGCCCACCGCCGTCGAGCGCCCTCCCCCGGGGCGAGCGGAGTTGAGGGGCCTTGCGCGGAGAGCTGCCCGGCGGAGGTGGCCGGTAATGCAAAGGGCTGCCCACCAAGGGCGGCCGGTGGTCCAGAAGGGCGCCCAGCAGGGGCGGCCGGTGACAGGGAGGGCTGTCCGTCAGGGGCGCACGACGACCCCGCGGCTTGGGCGGAACGCTCGTCGGCTTGGGCGGAACGCTCGTCTGGCACGCCCGTCAGCCACTCCCCCGACCGCGTGTCCCACGGATCGGCTCCGCTCGGCGTCCCCGGCCGGTCCGCTCCGGCCGGCTCGGTACAGACCGGCGTGTCGCCGTGACTGACGGAGTCGGCACCACCCGGCTCACCCGCCGGGCCGGTGACCGGCCCCTCCGTCGGACGAGCATCCAGCTCGCTCATCGGGCGCCCTCCGTCGCCAGCGGGGTCGCTCGGACCGGGGTGTTCGTGGCCCAGGTGGGGATGGAGCGGGGAAGGACGCGGGGTGTGGGGCCGGTCCAGTGGCCGGGGACGTGGGACTCGGCGGGGGCGGCGAACGGCAGGGGCTCACCGGACTCGTCCAGGACCACCCGGCGGACCGGGCAGTGCGAAACGATCTCCAGGTAAATGCCGTGAAATGCCGCGATGTTCTGCTCGACGGTGAACAGTTCGAGCGCCCGGGCGCGCGCGGCGGCACCGAGGCGCTCACGGCGTTCGGGGTCGCGCAGCAGCGCCACGCACGCCTCGGCGAGCGCCCTGGGGTTGCGCGGGGGCACGACCAGTCCCGTGCCGCCGATGACCTCCACCACCGCGCCCACGTCCGTGGACACGGTGGCCCGGCCGCAGAACATCGCCTCGACGAGGCTGATCGGGAAGCCCTCCACGACGCTGGAGAGGACGACGACCGCTCCGGCGGCGTACGCGTCGGGCAGCGTCGGGGCGTCGGGGGCGCCGATCTCCTCGAAGGAGACGGGGTTGTCGCCCACGGCGTGCGCGCCCTCCGCCTCGTCCGGGAACAGTTGCGCGGCGAGCACCCGGCAGTGCCCCAGGTACGCCTCGCCCTCGGCACCGGAGGGCGCGCCGACGATCCGCAGACGGGCCTCGGGCTCCTCCTTTCGTACCTCCGCGAAGGCGTGCAGCAGCGACACCAGGTCCTTGGCGGGATCCACGCGCCCTAACCAGAGCAGGGTGCGCGGGTCGGCACGGTCCGGGGACTCGCCGACCTCCGTGAACCGGTCGGCCGCCATGCCCGGGTACACCGTGCGGATCCGGGTCCGGTCGGCGCCGCACCGTTCCTGCCAGCGGCGGGCGTGGGCGTTGCCCGGGGTGAGGATCTCGGCTCCCCGGTAGACCTCGGCGGCGAGGCGGCCGTGGAAGGCACCGAGGAGGGCGCGTACGGCGGGGGTGGCGGCGTCGGGGCCGAGGGTCAGGTAGTGCGAGCGGAGGTGCACGCCGTATTCGGTGACCAGCAGCGGTACGCCGGAGAAGTGCCGGGCGAGCAGGCCGCAGAGGGCGGCCGGGCCGCCCGAGGTGGCGTGGCACAGGTCGGCCCCGCCGAGACCGTCGTCGCCGTACCAGTCGAGGGAGAGGGGGCGCAGGGCGCGTTCCAGGTGCGCGGCGACGGTGAGCAGATCGGGTACGCGCGCCTCGCGTGCCGTGCGCAGCGCGCGAGGGGCACGGCAGGCGCGTTCCAGTGTGCGCACGGCCGCGTCGGAACGCAGGGCCCCGACGAGTCCGCCCTCCTCGCGGGCGAGTTCGGCGAGCGCGTACAGGGCGCTGCCGAAACGGTCCGCCAGATCGGCGGGAGCGTCCTGCGACCGGATCTCCGACGCGCGCACGGACCCGACCCCGGCCCGGGCGCTCCCGGTGCGCTCAGTCCCGGCCCCGGCGGACACCGCCGCCACCAGCTCCCCGTAGCACTCGGCGAAGCGCCGGCGTGCGCGTCGCCCGTACACGACCCCGTCGTCCGCGGCCGTCCACAGCGGCGCTGTACGCACCCGGCCGACCTGCGGTGGGAGCGGAACCAAGCCCTCGGCCTCCTGGTGCCGGCCGCGGCTGAGCGCGTAGACGTCGAACTCGTGCTGGTCGAGCCCGTGCACGAGCCAGTCGCACCAGAGCATGGCGTCACCGCCCACATAGGGATAGCCACCCTCGGTAACCAGTCCTATGCGCACGTGTGCACCCCCGATCTCCCGTCTGGGGAGCCGCCGTTGTCCTGGCGGCTCGCAGCGGGACGAACGTAAGGGGACAAGGCGGTGGTGCGACGGACGGTTGTCCGTCGCGCCACCAAAAGGGGTGAACGGTCGTAACTTTCGCGTGCGGGTCGCGTTCCGTCGCGCTAAGGAATCAGACAGTGATCACGCGAGCGTGAACGTCACGCCGCACCGCTACACCGCTACCGGTTCGCGCCGGGCGGCGCGCCGCCGGGCCGCCAGTTCCGGGTCGAGCGCGGGTACGGCGGCCAGCAACTGCTTGGTGTACGGCTCGCGCGGGCTGTCGTACACCTCGTCGGCGGGCCCGTACTCGACGAGCCGGCCGCGCCGCATCACCGCGACCCGGTCGCTGACCTGGCGGACGACGGCGAGGTCGTGCGCGATGAACACCAGCGCGAGGCCGAGCTCCCGCTGGAGTTCGCCGAGCAGGGCGACCACCTGCGCCTGCGTGGTGACGTCCAGCGCGGAGACGGGCTCGTCGCAGACGATGGCGCGCGGCTCCGCGGCGAGCGCCCGCGCGATGCCGATCCGCTGGCGCTGCCCGCCGCTGAACTCGTGCGGGTACCGGTCGTAGTGCGCCCCTTCCAGCCCCACGCGCTCCAGCAGTTCGGTCACGCGCCCCCGGATGCGCGCCTCGTCCCCTTCGCCGCGCGCGCGGAGCGGGTCGGCGATGGACTCGCCCACGCTGCGGCGCGGGTTGAGGGAGGAGACGGGGTCCTGGAAGACCATCTGGACGGACGGGTTCGCTCCGGTGTGCGGGCGCCCTTCGTAGCGGATCTCCCCGGCGGTCGGCTCCAGCAGCCCGACGAGCATGCGGCCGAGCGTGGTCTTGCCGCTGCCGCTCTCGCCGACCACGCCGAGGGTCTCCCCGCGCCGGACGGTCACCGAGACGTCGTCCACGGCCGCGAACGCCCGCTTGCCGCGCCCGAACTCGCGCCGTACGCCGGTGGCCTCCAGCACGACCTCGTCGCCGGCCGGGGAGCCGGTGCGGCGGGCGTCCACGCGCGGGACGGCGTCGAGGAGTTCCCGGGTGTAGGGCTCGGCGGGTGCGGCGAGGATCGCGCCGATCCGTCCGCGCTCGACGGCCCGGCCGTGCCGCATGACGAGGACGTCGTCCACGCTCTCGGCGGCCACACCCACGTCGTGGGTGACGAGCAGCAGGCCCATGCCGGTCTCCTCGCGCAGCCCGTGCAGCAGGTCGAGGATCTGTGCCTGGACGGTGACGTCGAGGGCGGTGGTCGGCTCGTCAGCGATCAGCAGGTCGGGCTCGCAGGCGAGGGCCATGGCGATGAGGGCGCGCTGGCGCATGCCGCCGCTGAACTCGTGCGGCCGGGACCGGGACCGCCGTGCCGCGTCCGGGATCCCCACCCGCTCCAGCACCTCGACGGCACGCGCGCGTGCGGCACGGCGCGACACGCGCGTGTGGACGCGATAGACCTCGGCGATCTGGTCGCCGATGGCGTAGTACGGGTCGAGCGAGGACAGCGGGTCCTGGAAGACCATGGCGGCCTTGGCGCCGCGCAGCCGGCGTAGTTCCTCGTCGGTGGCCGCCTGTACGTCGGTGCCAGCCACCCGCACCGAGCCGCCGACCCGGGCTCCGGTGCCCCGGTGCAGGCCCAGCAGGGCGCCCGCGACCGTGGACTTGCCGGAGCCGGACTCGCCGACCAGGGCCAGGGCGGCGCCCTTCGCCAGTCGGAAGGAGAGCCCGTCGACGGCACGCAGGGCGCCGAACTCGACGGTCAGGTCCGTCACGTCCACCAGGCTGCCGTCCGCCGCGTCCACGCTCGTGTCCGCCGCTTCCACCAGGCTCATGCGAGTACCACCCGTCGGTCGGCCACCGCGTACAGGACGTCCGCGACGGCGTTGGCGAGGACCACGAAGAAGCCGGTCACCAGGACCATGCCGACGACCACCGGCAGGTCGACGACCTTCACCGCGTGCACCAGCTCCTGGCCGATGCCGGGGAGACCGAAGAGGGTCTCGGTGAGGACGGCGCCGCCGACCGCGGAGCCCACGTTGTTGGCGTTCAGCGCGATCACGGGCGCGAGGGCGCCGCGCAGGGCGTGCCGGCCGACGACGGAGCGCTCCGCGACGCCGTACGCGCGGAAGGTGCGGATGTGGTCCTCGGCGAGGGTCTCCAGCATGGCCGCGCGGGTGAGGCGGGCGA
The DNA here is from genome assembly GCF_014650735.1 of Streptomyces canarius. NCBI lineage: Bacteria > Bacillati > Actinomycetota > Actinomycetes > Kitasatosporales > Streptomycetaceae > Streptomyces > Streptomyces canarius. The sequence continues at coordinate 68,617 of NZ_BMVN01000022.1, read as the reverse complement.
AGGTCGCCGCCTCGATCAGGGCGAGCGAGAACCAGGGCAGCAGGAGGTTCCACGCCCATTGCTCGGGGTCGTCCGAGAAGTTCACGTACTGCGGGAAGGGCAGCAGTTGCAGTTCGCCGCAGACGACGATCATCAGCACGAGGCCGATGACGAAGACGGGCGTGGCCGTACCCGCGAGGGTGACGGCGGTCAGCACGCGCTCGGAGACCCGGCCGCGTCGCCAGGCGGACAGCACACCGGTGCCGATGCCGAGGAGGAGCCACAGCACCATGGCGCCGAGGACCAGCGACACACTGACCGGCAGCTTCGTCAGGATGATGTCCAGGACCTGCTGGTCGGTCTGGTACGACTGCCCCAGGCAGGGCGCGGCGCAGTGCTCGACGGAGGTGCCCGTGGAGAAGTCCTGGCCGACGAACAGCCCCTGGAGGAAGTGCCAGTAGCGCAGGTAGAGGGGGTCGCCCAGCTTGAGCTGCTCGGCGACCTGGTGCACCTGTTCCGGAGAGCAGCGCGGGCCGCAGGTGATCTGGGCGACGTTGCCGGGGGTGACGTAGAAGACGACGTAGACGATCACCGAGATGGCGAGCAGGGTGACCACCGCGCCGACGGCACGGCGCAGCAGGAATCCACCGAAGCCGCTCATGCGGAGGCCTCCTTCTCGTTCGCGCTCCCGGCCGCCCCGCGGGTCGCGCCGTCGGCCGCGTTCTCGGGCGCCTTCCCGGTCGCGTTCTCGTTCGCGTTCTCGGTCCCGGTGGTGTCCTTGCGGCCGGTGCCGACGCGCAGACGGGAGGCGGCGCGCGGGTCGAGGGCGGTGCGCACGCCGTCGCCGAGGACGGTGAGGGCGAGAACGGTGACGAACAGGGCGCCGGCCGGCAGCAGCAGGTACTGGGGCGCCGCCTGGTACCAGACGTCCGCGGCGGTCAGCATCTGGCCCCAGGACGGGGTGGGCGGCTTCACGCCGACGCCGAGGAAGGACAGCGCCGCCTCGACGGAGATGTTCGCGGGCACCAGCAGCGCGGCGTACGTGATGACGGGCGCGGCGAGGCCGGGCAGGAGTTCGCGGCGCGCGATCCGCCAGGTGCCCCAGCCGCTCAGCCGGGCGGCGGAGACGTAGTCGAGGCCCTTCAGGGAGAGGGTCTGGGCCCGCACGATCTTCGCGATGCTGCCCCAGGCGATCAGGCCGATCACCAGGGTGACCAGGACCGGCCGGGGGAAGCTGGAGGGCACGATGGCCAGCAGTGCCAACGACATGATCATCAAGGGCATCGAGACGATGATGTCCGTGGCCCGGCTCAACAGTTGATCAACCCATCGGTTGCCGAGCGCTGCGGCCACGCCGACCGTGACCCCGATGGCGATCTGGACCACCGTCGCCGCGAGCGCCACGCCCAGCGACACCCGGGCTCCGTAGACGAGCCGGGCGAACATGTCCCGTCCGGTCTGCGGTTCGACGCCCAGCCAGTGGTCGGCGCCGACGCCGCCGAAGGAGCCGATGGGCACGCCCCCGCGCGCGGAGTCGATCAGGGTCGGGTGGTAGGTGGTGGGGTCCTGGCCCTCCAGCGCGGTGAGCAGCGGCGCGGCGAGCGCGACCAGGACGAGCAGCGCGACGACTGCCGCGGCGACCAGGGCGGCGCGCTGCGCCCGCAGCCGCCGCCAGAACTGACGTGCCCCCGAGACCGCCGGGACGGACGTGCCCGTCCCGGCGGTCTCGACGACGGCAAGTGCCTCGCTCACGGCGCTACTTCACCGAGACCTGGGAGATGTCCAGGACACCGGTCCAGTCGCTGATGACGATGTTCTTGACGTCCTTGCCGTACAGGCGCTTGTAGACCGGGTGGAACAGCGGCACGACCAGGGCCTTGTCGCCGATCTTCTTGTCCAGTGCGCCCCAGCGCTGGGCGGCGGCGTCAAGGTCGGTCAACTTGTTGATCGCGTCAATCTCGTCATTGACCGACTTGTCGTCGAGCTGGCCCGTGTTGAAGTTCGCTCCGTCCTTGACGATCTGCCGGCCGTCGAAGATGGGGGCGAGGAAGGGGCCGCCGGAGGGCCAGTCGGCACCCCAGTGGGCGAGGAAGAGACCGGGCTCGGTCTTCACGCTCTGGATCTTGTCCCGGTAGTCGTTGTCCTCCAGACCCTGGAGCTTGACCGTGATGCCGGCCTTCTTGAGCGCGTCCTGGACGGCGGTGGCGATCTCCGGGCTGGTCTCGAAGTCCTTGCTGTTGGAGTGGGTCAGCGTGATGGTGAGGCCGCTGGAGTAGCCGGCCTGCTTCAGCAGTTCCTTGGCCTTCGCCGGGTTGCCGGACTTGCCCGCCGGGAACGGGTCGTACGGCGTGTAGCCGAAGGACTTCTGGTTCGGCAGGAAGGTGGTGGCGGGCTCGGCGAGGGCGCTGCCGCCGGCCGCGTTGACCACGGAGGACCGGTCGATGGCGTAGGCGACCGCCTGGCGCACCTTGGGGTTGTCGAACGGCTTCACCTTCGGGTTGAAGGCGAGGTAGTCCGTGTAGCCGAAGTGGCCGGTGCCCACCCGCGCGGCCAGCTCCTTGTCGCCGGTGACCTTGGCGAGTTCGGCCGGGCCGAGGTTGGTGTCCGTGGTGACGGCGGCGGCGTCCGCACCCTGGGACGCGGACAGCCGCTGGTTGATCACCGAGGAGTCCAGGCCGGAACGCACGTCGATCCGGTCCGGGTATGCCTTGCGCTCCTCGTCGGTCGCCGCCGACCACTGCGTGTTGCGCTCCAGGACGATGTGCTCGCCGTCGTTCTCGTTCTTGACGACCTTGTACGGCCCGGACGAGACCGGGTGCGACTCGTACTTGGTGCCCGTGTCCTTGCTCCGGGGGACCGGCGTGAACTGCGTCTGGGTGGCGAGGTACGGGAACTCGCCCTCGGGCTTGTTCAGGTGGAAGACGATCGTCCGGGAGTCCGGCGTCTCGATCGCGGACAGGCCCTTCTTATCCTTGTACGGCCCCTGGTAGTCGGCGGCGCCGACCAGCCAGTCCCGCAGGTAGGGGGCGCCGCCGGAGAGTTCGGGGGCGAAGGAGCGCTCGATGCCGTACTTGATGTCGGCCGAGGTGATCGGCGAGCCGTCCTCGTACTTCAGGCCCTTCTTCAGGGTGTACGTCCACACGGTCGCGTCCTTGTTGGGGCGCCCGGTGTCGGTGGCGAGGTCGGGGACGACCTTGGCGCCGGCCGCGCCGTTCTCGCGGTTGCGCGTGGTGAGGGTGCGGAAGACCAGCGAGGGAACGTTTCCACCCCCGGAGGTGTACAGGCGCGCGGGGTCGAAGTCGGACTGCGGCTGCGAGTTCAGGACCGTGAGCGTGCCGCCCTTGTGGGGCGTGGAGTCGCCACCGGAGCCCTTGGCATCGTTGTCCTCCGGGCCGCAGGCGGCGGCGCCCGCTGCCACGACCAGGCTGACGGATGCCGCTGCCACGCGGCGCGCTATGACGGACGGTTGACGCATCGGAATGACGACCTCTCGGGGTGACGTGGCGGGGTTGGTCGAGGGTTTCTCGACTGATGAGACATGTGGACGAGGAGTGAGACGTCTGCGGACAGACGTCCGCCATGGCGTCGGGTCGTCGAAAAAATCCGTGACGCGGTCACGGACGGAAGGGAGAAAAGGGTCGCGACGCGAACGCCGGGGAGGCGGCGTCAGCGACAGTGGATGTCGGCCACGCAGAGCGCGGTCACGCCGATGAGCGCCAGCTCGATGGCGGCGCTGCTCCGGACGGCATGACTAGACCACATGGGCAGAAATATGGACGACCATGCGGCTGATGTCAATGTGACGCAAGCGGCGCCTGTCAACTAGCGGGGTAGGGCCAGGGGTTGGGCCGGCAGTGGATCCCGTCGTGGTCCAGGAACTTGGTCTGCTGCTGCATGACGGGCGCGAGCTCGCCGTCCTTCTGGCAGCTGACGTGTCCGTGGCCGAGCCGGTGGCCGACCTCATGATTGATCAACATTTGCCGGTACGCATGGATCCGGTCACCGTACGTCTTGCTTCCTTGAGCCCACCGGTACGCATTGATCATGACGCGTTCGGTCGCGGCCGAGTCGCAGGAAACGTTGTCCTCCGTGGTGTCCAGGCCCGACTTGGCGCACCACTTCGCCGTGGTGCCGGGGCTGGCCAGCGTGATCACGAAGTCAGGCTTGCCGGAGGACACCCGCTCGAAGGTACGGGCGCCGCCGTGGGCCCAGCTGCGCTTGTCGTTCAGGGTCTGCTGCACGGCCTCGGCGAACAGCGCGCCGTCCAGTCCGAGTCCCTGCTCGACGTCGACGCGGTACCGGTACTTCTGCCCGGCGCCGGGGGCCTTGTCGACCCCGGGCACGGCGTCGAACTTCCCCGAGCCTTTCAACGTGGCGGCGAGCGGATACTTCTTGCCCATCTTCTGGTCGTACGTGAGCGTCACCGCGCTCGGTGCGACGGAGGGCGTCGGCACACCCGAGACGTCCCCCGGGAGACGAGCCTGGCCGGCCTGGCCGGCGGCCGACCGCGACCGCGCGCCGGCGCCGTCGCGCCCCTTGGCCACCTGCCCGGCGACGACCACCGCGAGCACGGTGGTGACGGCGGCTGCCGCGATGCCGGTGAACGCCCACCTCTTGGTCCCGCCGCGCTGCCCGGGGACACCTGCGCCGGGCGCGGAGACCTCGGCGTTCCCGGTGTCCCGTGGGCCCTCGCCGGAGCCGTCGAAGGCTTCCAGGTACTCCTGCCGGGGCCCTTGGCGGCGCCGCGTCCCACCCGGACCCGGGGCACCCGGCCCGGCCTGCCGCTGCCGGGGCAACACGACACCGGGCCAGCCGGTGCCGGCCCGCCGCCCGGCGAACTCCCCCCAGCCTCCGCCGGCTTCCCGCTGCTCGGGATGCCCACCCCGCGCACCCTGCGCCGACGCGCCACCGGGAAACCCCGGCACGCCGTGGGCCGGGGTGCCGTCCGCGAACCTCTGCGCACCCTGTGCCGGAGTGCCGTCCGGAAACCTCTGCGCACCCTGTGCCGGAGTGCCGTCGGGAAATCTCGGCACACCGCGCGCGGGAGTGCCGTCGGACGGACGAGGCGCACCCGCGGGGCCGCCTCCCGGCAGCCGGGCCGCGCCGCCCCTGTCACCCCTGTCACCCTCCGGGAGCGCACCGCGCCCGTCCTCGGCGCGCGCGCCGCGCCGCTCCCCCCGCCGTGCGGCTATGTCCGCGGCATCGCCCTTCGGGGCCGGTCCGCGGCGGCTGTGGCGTCCCACCCCGGACCTCAGCTCCTCGCGCCCGGGGCGGCCACGCGGGCGCCCTCGCCGGAGCCGGCCGTCTGCGCCAGCAGTTCCCGGAACGCGCCCGCCACCACGTCGGGGTACTCCATCATCGCCACGTGCCCGGCGTCCGGCAGGGACAGCAGCCGGGAGTCGCGGAAGGCGCGGGCGGCCTTGCGGGCCATGCGGAAGCCGACGAGTTGGTCCCGGCCGCCGTAGATCAGCAGCGTGGGGGCCAGCACCCGCTCGGCCTGGCGCCACAGCCCGTGCTGCCCGCCGAGCGTGTAGGCGTTGACGATCCCGCGCGCGGAGCGGGTCATCGCGTCCCAGAAGTACGGCAGCCGCTGCCGCCGCTCCAGTTCCTCCACGGCGTACCGGAACGCCTCCGGTGAGACCCGCCCCGGGTCGCCGTAGCAGAGCGCCATGACGCCGCGTACGCGCTGCTCGGCCGTCCACTCCCTGGTGAACCGGGTGAAGAGCGTGGCGATGCCCGGTACGCCGAGCAGGGCGGTCGGCACCGCGCTGCGCTGCACCCGCAGCTCGGGCAGGGCGGGTGAGACGAGCGTGAGCGTGCGGACCAGGTCGGGGCGGACGGCGGCGACGCGCGTGGCGACCGCGCCGCCGAGCGAGTTGCCGAAGAGGTGGACCGGTCCGCGGCCGGCTGCGTCGAGGTGGCGGATCACCGCGCGCGCGTGCCCGGTGACGGAGTAGTCGCCGTCGTCCGGGGGCGGGGAGTCACCGAAGCCCGGGAGGTCGAGCGCCTCGCCGTCGACGACGCCGTCCAGCTCGGCCATGAGCGCCGACCAGTTCTGCGAGGAGCCGCCGAGCCCGTGGACGTACAGCGCGGGCGGCAGGTCCTCGCGCGCGGGGGGCCGGGAACGGACCGTCAGTGTGACGCCGGGCAGGCCCACGGACCGCAGCCGCTCGCCCTCGCCGACCTGGACGGGCGCCACCCTGGGGAGCACACTGGCGGCCGGCACGGAGGGCGACTCGGTCGAAGACATGCGGCAATGTTACGAGGTGATCACGCCAGGGTTGGTGTGTTCGCCGTCACAGACTGAACCGCGCGGATCCGGAGAACCGGGCACCGAACGGGCCTGACGGCATGGCGTTCGGATCTGCCGTCTCCTAGGCTCGTACAGAGGGCACCCGCGTGTGGCCCCTGCCGCTTCCAGGGACGTTCGTAGGAAGGGAGCCCACCATGGCCTATGACCCCACCGAGCCCGACGCGATCGAGGACATCGAGGACCTGGAGGCCGACGCGGCAGCGGAGAGGGACGTCGAGGCGCCCGAGGTGGACGCCGCCGAGCAGCACGCGGACATCGCGCCGGACCGCGACGACCCCCTGACGGGCGTGGACCCGTACCGGGGCAACGAGGCCGATCTGCTGGAGCAGGCGCGCGTGGTCTCGCTCGACGAGGACGACTACCGCTAGCCGCGCCGCGGACGGCCGCCACCGCGCCGACGGAGGGCGATTCTTTGCGTCGGCGAGGGGCGCTCACGCCTGACCTCGCAGGACCGCACGGACCCCGCCCGGCCCTGGTCGGCGGGCCGTACGGCTTTCGCCACCCGTCCGGTACGTGAAATTCTGCGCTCGCACCGCGCACACCACGGTTACCGAAAAGTACGATGGCCGCGCGGCCGACACCGCATGTGGACGACTTTGGGAGGCGGCGTGACAGCCATCGAGCAGACTGAGGCGGCGCGCCCACGGGGCACCCGGCTGCCGCGCCGAGCCCGGCGGAACCAGTTGCTGGGCGCCGCTCAGGAGGTTTTCGTCGCGCAGGGCTACCACGCGGCGGCGATGGACGACATCGCCGAGCGGGCCGGCGTGAGCAAGCCGGTGCTCTACCAGCACTTCCCCGGCAAGCTCGACCTCTACCTCGCCCTGCTGGACCAGCACTGCGAGTCGCTGATCCAGGCGGTGCGCGGCGCGCTGGCGTCGACGAGCGACAACAAGCAGCGCGTCCGGGCGACGATGGACGCCTACTTCGCCTACGTGGAGGACGACGGCGGTGCCTTCCGCCTGGTCTTCGAGTCGGACCTGACGAACGAGCCCGCGGTGCGCGAGCGCGTGGACAAGGTCACCAACGAGTGCGCCGAGGCGATCTGCGACGTCATCGCCGAGGACACCGGCCTCTCGCGCGCGGAGTCGATGCTGCTCGCCTCCGGTCTCGGCGGGCTCGCCCAGGTGGTCGCCCGCTCCTGGCTGCACAGCGACCGCAGCGTGCCGCGCGACCAGGCGGTGCAGCTGCTGACCTCGCTGGCCTGGCGCGGCATCGCCGGTTTCCCGCTGCACGGCAGCGAGCACCACTGACGGCCGTTTGTTCCCGCGCGGTGTTCGCTCCTGGCGTTCGGGCCCGCAGCGTGTACGCCCCCTGACCGGGCTAATGTGTGCAGCGTAGGGCGCGGAAGATCGCGCACATCACTGACCGTCGGAGGGACATAGCCGTGGAGGTCAAGATCGGCGTGCAGCACGCGCCCCGCGAGATCGTTCTGGAGAGCGGTCAGAGCGTCGAGGAGGTCGAGCGCGTGGTGGCCGAGGCGCTGGCCGGCAAGACGGGGCTGCTCAGCCTCCAGGACGAGAAGGGCCGCAAGGTCCTCGTGCCGACGGACCGTCTGGCGTACGTGGACATCGGCGAGCCGACCGTGCGCAAGGTCGGTTTCGGCACGCTGTAGGCCGCAGTCGTGAGAAGGGCCCGGCGGCCGTGTGCCGCCGGGCCCTTCCGCGTGACGTGTGCACGGATGGAGCACAGGTCCTTCACAGGGCAGGATTGCAATCCGCAGGTCACGGGTAAGACGGGCTACGACCGTCGAGCCAGACCGGCCGTGGGAGGGACCCCCGAAATGATCCTCGAAGCACTCGGCTCCGCCGTGCTCGGTCTGATCCTCGCGTGGGCGGCGGCCCAGCGCCTCGCCCACCGGCTGCCGGCCCGCCCGCTGGTGTACTGCACGGGCATCGCCGGAGCCCTCTTCGGCGACTTCGTCACCCACACCGCCCTGGGCCCCGGCACGGCCCTGCTCAGCCTCCTGGGCGCCGCGGTCATCTCGGTCGCGTCCCTGTCCCTGCTCCTCCGCCCCGCGGGCCGCCTCCGCCGCCGATCAGCGACGGCGTAGGGGCTGCGCCCCCGAAGGGGCGCGGGGAACCGCGCGGTCAACCACGACGCACCCGCAGCCGCGCAACACCCCGCGACCGCCCCCGACGAAGCGCTACGCCGCCAGGCCCAGCGCGGCCATCCGCTTCGTGTGCGCCTCGGTGATCCGCGAGAACATCCTGCCGACCTCGGCGAGGTCGAACCCGTCGGCCACCCCGCCCACGAGCATCGTGGACAGCGCGTCCCGGTCGGCGACCACCCGCTGGGACTGCGACAGCGCCTCCCCCATCAGCCGCCGCGCCCACAGCGCCAGCCGGCCTCCCACGCGCGGGTCGGCGTCGATGGCGGCCCGCACCTTCTCCACGGCGAACTCGGCGTGCCCGGTGTCGTCGAGGACGGCGAGCACCAGCTCACGCGTGTCGGAGTCGAGCCGGGCCGCGACCTCCCGGTAGAAGTCGCTCGCGATCGAGTCGCCGACGTACGCCTTGACCAGGCCCTCCAGCCAGTCCGAGGGCGCGGTCTGCCGGTGGAAGCCGTCGAGCGCGGCGACGAACGGGTCCATCGCGGCCGTGGGCTCCTCGCCGATCTCGGTCAGCCGGTCCCGCAGCCGTTCGAAGTGGTGGAACTCGGCCGAGGCCATCTTCGCCAGCTCCGCCTTGTCCGCGAGGGTCGGCGCCAGCTTGGCGTCCTCCGCGAGCCGCTCGAACGCCGCCAGCTCCCCGTACGCGAGAGCGCCGAGCAGATCCACGACCGCCGCGCGGTACTGCGGGTCGGCGGACGCCTGCGCCCAGTCCTGGGCGGCGACACCGGTGGGTTCGGCGGGTTCGGCGGACGCGTTCTCAGGCTTGTCAGAGCTAGTCATGAGGCGCACAATAGTCCGCTCCACGCCCCGCTCAAGCCCTGGTCAACGAGTGTGACCACGACTACGTGACCAAATCGGCCGTCGCATGTGCGCGATTCCAGGGTATGGTGGTAATGCGCCTGCCAGAGTGCGTCGACGATGCTCGACGTGTCACGACAGGCCGCACGCATGAGGATGCCCGGTCGGTGGCCCGATCGGCTCCGACCCGACAGCCCTCCAAGGCCGTACGGCAGTGATCGTACGACGACAGGAGGGAACCCTCAGCGGTACGAGCGCTAGAGCGTCGGCAGAGGTCCCGTGTCATACGGCTTGCCCGAGTGGTTCGTCCGTACGGCAGCCGACGTCCCCGGCACGGTCAGACATGACCCCCGCTCGCTCGCCTCGCACCGCGCACACAGAAGAGGCAGCACCCTGACTACGACGTTTCGAGAACTCGGAATCCTCCCCGAGACCGCCGAGGCCCTGGAGGCCGTCGGCATCACCACCCCCTTCCCCATCCAGGAGATGACACTCCCCGTCGCCCTCTCCGGCACGGATGTCATCGGCCAGGCCAAGACCGGCACCGGCAAGACGCTGGGCTTCGGTCTTCCGCTCCTGGAGCGCGTCACCGTCCCCGCCGACGTGGAGGCCGGACGCGCCGCCCCCGAGGACCTCACGGACGCCCCGCAGGCGCTCGTCGTCGTCCCCACGCGCGAGCTGTGCACCCAGGTCACCAACGACCTGCTGACGGCCGGCAAGGTCCGTAACGTGCGCGTGGTCGCGATCTACGGCGGCCGGGCCTACGAGCCCCAGGTGGAGGCCCTGAAGAAGGGCGTCGACGTGGTCGTCGGCACCCCGGGCCGCCTGCTCGACCTCGCGGGCCAGAAGAAGCTCGACCTGAAGCACGTCAAGTGCCTGGTCCTCGACGAGGCCGACGAGATGCTCGACCTGGGCTTCCTGCCCGACGTCGAGAAGATCGTCAGCATGCTGCCGGCCAAGCGCCAGACGATGCTGTTCTCGGCCACGATGCCGGGCGCGGTCATCGGCCTCGCCCGCCGCTACATGTCCCGGCCCACGCACATCCGCGCCACCGCGCCGGACGACGAGGGCGCCACGGTCGCGAACATCAAGCAGTTCGTCTACCGCGCGCACAACATGGACAAGCCGGAGATGGCCGCCCGCATCCTCCAGGCCGAGGGCCGCGGGCTGGCGATGATCTTCTGCCGTACCAAGCGCACGGCCGCCGACATCGCCGAGCAGCTCCAGCGCCGCGGGTTCGCCTCCGGCGCGGTCCACGGCGACCTCGGCCAGGGCGCCCGCGAGCAGGCCCTGCGGGCCTTCCGCAACGGCAAGGTCGACGTCCTCGTCTGCACCGACGTCGCCGCGCGCGGCATCGACGTCGAGGGCGTGACCCACGTCATCAACTACCAGTCCCCCGAGGACGAGAAGACGTACCTGCACCGCATCGGCCGCACCGGCCGCGCGGGCGCCAAGGGTACGGCGATCACGTTCGTCGACTGGGACGACATCCCGCGCTGGCAGCTCATCAACAAGGCGCTGGAGCTGGACTTCAACGACCCGGCGGAGACGTATTCGAGCTCCCCGCATCTGTTCTCCGACCTCGGCATCCCCGAGGGCACCAAGGGCACCCTGCCCCGCTCCGAACGGACCCGTGCCGGGCTGGACGCGGAGGAGCTGGAGGACCTGGGCGAGACCGGCGGACGGGGCGGTCGCGGCCGTGGTGGCCGCGGTGGCCGTGCCGAGTCGTCGGCCCCGGCCGAGCGTGAGCATCCGGCCCGTACGCCGCGCCGCCGTCGCCGCACGCGCGGTGGCACCCCGCTGGACGCCTCCCCTGCCGCGCCGGCCACGGAGACCTCCGGTACCGAGGAGACGCCGGCCGCGACCCGCACCCCGCGTCGCCGTCGCCGTACGCGCGGCGGAGCGCCGGCGGAGCCGGTGACGGCCGCCGCCACGCCGACGACGGCCCCCGAGGCCGCCGTCGAGACGGTGACCGCGGCCGAGGGCCCGGCTGCCCTCGACACCCCGGAGAAGCCGCGCCGCCGCCGCACCCGCCGGTCGGCCACGACCGAGGCCCCGGTGACCGAGTCCGCCGTGGCCCCGGCTCAGGCCGAGCCCTCGGTGGCCGAGCCCGTCGCCGCACCCGTGATCGCGGACAGCCCGGTGGCGGAGCCCGCCGCCGAGGCCGCTCCGGCCACGGAGACCAAGCCGCGCCGCCGCACCCGCAAGACGGCCGAGGCCGCCACCCCGTCGGAGACGGCACCGGACACGGCCGAGGCCACCGAGGCGAAGCCGCGCCGGACCCGGAAGACCGCGGCTGCCGAGCCGGAGACGGCCGAGGCCGAGGTGAAGCCCCGCCGCACCCGGAAGACCGCGGCTGCCGCCGAGGCCGCCGTGGACACCGCGGAAGCGACCGAGGCCAAGCCCCGCCGCACCCGCAAGGCAGCGGAGCCGGTTACGCCCGACGCCCCCGAGGCCGAGGCCGAGGTCAAGCCCCGCCGCACCCGCAAGACCGCGGCTGCCGCCGAGGCCGCCGTGGACACCGCCGAGGGCACGGAAGCCAAGCCGCGCCGCACCCGCAAGACCGCTGCCACGGCACCCGAGGCCACCGAAACGGAGGCCGAGGCCAAGCCCCGCCGTACCCGCAAGGCCACGGTCGCCGAGCCCGAGGCGGCCGACGCCGAGGCCAAGCCCCGACGCACCCGCACGACCGCGGCTGCCGCCGAGGCCACTGTGGACACCGCGGAAGCGACCGAGGCCAAGCCCCGCCGCACCCGCAAGACCGCCGCTGCCGCCGAGGCCGCCGTGGACACCGCCGAGGGCACGGAAGCCAAGCCGCGCCGTACGCGGAAGGCCACCGCAGCCGCCGTGGACACCACGGAGGCCACCGAGGCCAAGCCGCGCCGGACCCGCAAGACCGCCGCAGCCGCGCCGGAAGCCCCCGAGGCCGAGGCCAAGCCGCGCCGCACCCGGAAGACGGCCACCGCGGCCGTGGACGCGGTCGACGGGGAGGCGGTCACCGCTCCGAAGGCGCGACGGACCCGTAAGGCCGTTGCCGAGGCGGCTGTTCCGGAGATTCCGGCACAGGCCACCGAGGAGCCGGAGGCCAAGCCGCGGCGCCGGACCCGGAAGACGGCGGCGTCCGTTGCCGAGGCGGCCGGTGAGAGCGTCGAGACGACGCCCAAGCCGCGACGGACCCGTAAGGCCACGGCGGCCGTGGAGGCTCCGGAGGCCTGACCGCACCCCGCGTGTGCGGCAGCGTAAGTGCCGGTCCGATGGCCGGGTTCACGACAGTGGACCCGGCCATCGGCGTTTTCCGAGGCACTTGGCGCCGACCCCGCGCCACCATCCCACCCCGCGCCCCCGATCCCACCCCCACACCACCACCCCGTCACACGCTCCCACCCCACCCCGCCACCCCGCCCCACCATCCACCCCCTCACCCGTCCACTCCCGATCAGCCGGCCCCGCCACCTCCCGATAACCTCTCCCCATGAGCAGGCCCCCCACCTTCGTCGCGCCCCCCGGCGCCCGCGCGTACCGCCTTCGGACGGCGCGCGGTGAATTCGCCGTGGTCGACGCGTCCGTGGCCGCCGGTGTCGAGCCGAAGGGCGTCGCGCTGCTGCTGCCGGGGTTCACCGGCAGCAAGGAGGACTTCAATCCGCTGCACGTGCCGCTCGCCCAGCGCGGATACCGGACCGTCGCCGTGGACGGGCGGGGCCAGTTCGAGTCGGACGGACCGGCGACGGACGAGTCCGCCTACGCGCAGGAGGAGTTGGCGCGGGACGTGCTCGCGCAGGTGGAGGCGATCGGCGCCCCGGTGCATCTGCTGGGGCACTCCCTCGGCGGCCAGATCGCGCGCGCGGCCGTACTGCTCGACCACGCGCCCTTCCTGTCGTTCACCCTGATGGCCTCGGGCCCGGCACAGATCTCGACGCCCCAGCAGGAGCGCGTGAAGCTGCTCCGGGACGCGCTCGCGGTACTGAGCATGGCGGAGGTGTGGGAGACGATCCAGGCGATGGAGCCGCCGGAGGAGACGGAGACGCCGGCGCTCGACGCGGGCCTGGACGACCGGAACGACCTGCGGCGCCGCTGGCTGGGCACCAAGCCCGCGCAACTCCTGGCCACCGGCCGCCAGTTGTGCACGGAGCCGGACCGCGTCGCCGAACTGGCGGCCGTACCGCTGCCGTTCCACGTGCTGTCGGGCGCACGGGACGACACCTGGCCGCTGCCGCTGCTCGACGACATGGCGGTGCGGCTCAAGGCGCGCCGGACGGTCGTCGAGGGCGCCGAGCACTCCCCCAACACCGACCGCCCGCTGGAGACGGCCCGCGCGCTCGCCGGCTTCTGGGACGACGCCCCGGGCACCGCGCGGTAGGACGAACGCCTAGTACTGCGACTGGAGATGCTCCCAGAACCCGTCCCTGAGCGACCGCCGCAGGTCCGCCTGGCCGCGCAGGGAGTACTGGAGCAGTTCCTCGGCCTCGACCAGCAGGTCCTGGTCGACGGAGCCGGGCAGGTAGGGGTGGCCCGGGAACAGCTCGACCATCGCCTCGCGGCCCCGGGAGGCTAGCCATCGCGCCGCGATCTGGGCGCCGACGAAGCGCACGTCCTCGCGGCTGGGGCGGGCTCCGCCGGCGGGCTCGAACGCGGCGGCCGTGCGCCGGGAGACGTACGGCTTGAAGAACTCCAGGTCGAAGGTGCGCTGGCTGTCGACCTCCCAGAGCAACGGCTCGGCCTGGTTGCGGCCTTCGGGCGCCTCGATGCCCCAGAGGTGGACGCGGGCGCCGTAGCCCTGGGCCGCCTCGACCGCCGAGACCAGGTCCTCGTCGCCGCCGAGGAGGGCCGCGTCGCTGATCGCGCGGTGCCGCGCCAGTGACTCCAGGTCGGTCCGGATCAGCGAGTCGACGCCCTTCTGCTGGTTGTTGGCGTTGAGGTTGCCGAGGCGGACCTTGACGTCGGGCAGTTCGGCGATGACCTGCTGCTCGGCGGTGTGGATGCGGCGCCGGGCGCCGTCGTACCAGTAGACGCGCAGCAGCCGGCTGTCCGCGAAGATGGTGCGCGCCTTGTCGATGAGGGCGTCGATCAGGCCCTCGGCGTCCAGGTCGAAGGCGCGGCGGTCCTCGGTCCCGGCGACCAGCCGGCCGACGGCCGCGTACAGGTAGCCCGCGTCGACGAAGATCGCATGGGTCGAGGGCGTCTTGGCCACCTCGGCGAGCATGCGTTCCAGCAGCTCGTTCGTGCGGTCGATACGGGCGCCGAGGGCGGCCAGGTCGTCGTTCATCACCTCCATTGTCCCGGTGGTCACAGTGCGAACACAACCGGTCCCGGTGGGTCCCTCTCCGGTCCCGGACATGTCGCTTACCGGTTGGTAATTAGTTGTTCGAAAAATTTCTTTAGCGTAGGGAATGTTTGTAACAAGGAGCGCGTTGACTACGTACGACGCTGGATACACCAGACGTCACACGAAGTAGTTCTCCGCAGGAGGATGACCAGACGAAGGGAGAAGCCATGCGCTTCGAAATCATGCGACTCGACGAGGTCGACGGCACCGCCGTGGACAGCACCGTCGTGGACGCCGCCTCCGTCAACCGGATCGTTCAGCAGGCCGCCGCCATCGGACAGCGCCTGTGGATCCGCCCGGCCGAGACCCCGGCCTCGTAACCCGCACGCGGGCCTGTCCGCCACTCAAGCTTTCCGGGGGAGCCGAGCCGACGACGGCTCAGCTCCCCCGGATCACCTGAGTGACCCCGTTGATGATCTGCTGCACGGCGATCGCGGAGAGCATCATGCCCGCGAGCCGCGTCACCAGGACGACACCGCCGTCCTTGATGACCCGGATGATCAGCAGCGAGTAACGCATCACCAGCCACAGCACCACATGGATCGCGAGGATCGCGGACCACACCGAGAGCTGCGTGGACACGCTGTCGGCCTTCTGCACGGCCAGGATCACGGACACGATCGCACCGGGCCCCGCCAGCAGCGGCATGCCCAGCGGTACGAGCGCCACGTTCACGTCCTTGGTCTGCTTGGGCTCGTCGGTCTTGCCCGTCAGCAGATCCAGCGCGATCAGCAGGAGCAGCAGCCCGCCCGCGATCATCAGGGCGGGCACGGACACGTGCAGGTAGTTCAGGATCTGGTGGCCCAGGACGCCGAAGACGGCGATGACCCCGCCCGCCACGCAGACGGCCTGGAAGGCCATCCGCCGCTGCACCTTGGCCGGCCGCCCGGCGGTCAGGGCGAGGAAGATCGGGGTGATCCCGGGGGGATCCATGATGACGAAGAGGGTCAGGAACAGGGAGCCGAAGACGGCGATGTCGAACATGGGGGAAGTGCAGGCCTTGCGGGAAGAGGAACTACGGGCGTGAGGCGGTCCGGACCGCGGGCATGAGGCAGTACGGACCGCGGGTGTGAAGCGGTACGGCGGGTCGGCCCCGGGGCCTCAGGCTCCGCCGGCCCCCGGCACCGGGAACGCGCCCGTCGCCCGCCGGGTGATCTCCCCGTACACCTCGGGGTCGGTCGTGAAAGCGCCCAGCGCCACGGTCTTGCGGCTGCCGTGGTAGTCCGAGGAGCCCGTGACCAGCAGACCCAGCTCCTTCGCCAGGCCCCGCAGGCGGTCCCGGGCGTCGGCGTCGTGGTCCATGTGGTCGACCTCGACGCCGTCCAGACCGGCCTCGGCCATCTCCGCGATCCGGGACTCCGGCACCGTACGGCCGCGCTTGGCGGCGGCCGGGTGCGCGAACACACAGACCCCGCCCGCGGCCTTGACCAGCCGGATCGCCTCGAAGGGGTCGGTCTCGTGCTTCTCCACGAAGGCCCGCCCGCCGTCGGCCAGCCACTCCTCGGTGAACGCGTCACTCACCGTCGGTACGACGCCCAGCTCCACCAGCGCCGAAGCGACGTGCGGGCGCCCCACCGAGCCTCCGGCGGCGATCCGCTCGACCTGCTCCCAGGTGACCGGCACGCCCAGCGCGTTCAGCTTGGCGACCATCCCCTTGGCGCGCGGCACCCGGTCGTCCCGGACCAGCTCGCGCTCGGCGAGCAGAGCGGGCTCCTCGGGGTCGAACAGGTAGGCCAGCAGGTGCATCGAGACGCCGTCGACCCGGCAGGACAGCTCGGCCCCGGTGACCAGGGTCAGCCCCTCGGGCAGCGCGTCGATCGCCTCGCCGTACCCCCGCGTGGTGTCGTGGTCGGTCAGCGCGACGACGTCCAGGCCGGCGGCGGCGGCGTTCCGCACCAGCTCGGCCGGGCTGTCCGTACCGTCGGACGCCGTGGAGTGACAGTGCAGGTCAATGCGCACGACAACTCCAGAACACCGGCGGAAGCAAGGGGACACCTAAGGATAACGGTGTTTTCGCCCCGCACTGTCACACCCGCAACCGGTGAGCACCCTTTACTCCAGCGCCCCGAAAGGGGCGCGGGGAACGGCGCGGGCAACCACCACTCACCCGCAGCCGCGAGCCCGCGAAGCCCGGCACCCCCGTGGGCGCTACGGCCGGAGCAAGCGCGGCGACAACGCTCCGCAGGGCACCAGATCCAGCTCCGCCCCCGCCTCCCGCAAGTCGGTCAGCACCAGCTCGTCGTACATGAGCAGACCGGACTGCTCGGGCCACATCACCGCCCACAGCCACATCCCGAGCGCCTCGCCGGCGAAGACGGCGCGGTCGTCCGGGGTGCGGTAGACGTGCCAGAGCGGGGTGGGGCGGCCCGCGGCCAGCACCTTGGCCTCCGGCGGCTTCTCCACGTTCATGTACGACCCCGGGTCCGGGCCGTCGATGCCGGCGTAGTGCGCGCCGAGGCCGACGCCCAGCTCCTCGGCGATCAGGATCAGCTCGCCCGGCCCGCCGAGCGGTCCGGGGCCGGAGCAGGCCACCGCGGTCGCCCGGCCGCCGCTGCGGTCGTCGCCGGCGTACGCGACACCCGTGAACAGCCAGCCGACCGGCAGCGGCCACGGCATCCACACCGGCACCTGTGTGCGGTGCACCACGACGTTGAGCGCCTCGACGCTGGGCGGGATCACGGGCTGTAGCGGATACACCGTGCCGTGCACGTCGCACTGCCACGCGTCGGCGAAGAGTCCGGGAGCCCTGACCCGGCCACCACACCTCGGGCAACTGGGTTCGCCCCTCATAGGGCTCCACGGTCCTACCCCCGCCCGCCCACGTCAAGGACGATCACCCGTCCGGACCGAACAGCCGCCCCGATGCCCCGTCGAAGGTGATAGATGCATCTTGCATTATTTAGCCGAGCTAACTTACTATGTGCATAACCCAACTATCTACGTGAGAACGGGAGAAGCACATGGACCCCTTCGACGCGGGAGCCGGCGGCCTCCTGCGACAGCCCAAGGCGGTCTGGGCCACGGCCGGCGCCTCCGTCGTCGCCTTCATGGGCATCGGCCTCGTCGACCCGATCCTGCCGTCGATCGCGCAAGGCCTGCACGCCACCGCCAGCCAGGTGTCCCTGCTCTTCACCTCGTACTTCCTGATCACCGCCGTCGCGATGCTGCTGACCGGCTTCGTCTCCAGCCGCATCGGCGGGCGCAAGACCCTGCTGCTCGGTCTCGCCTTCGTGGTGGTCTTCGCGGGCCTGGCCGGCACCTCCGGCTCCGTCGGCCAGCTCGTCGGGTTCCGGGCCGGCTGGGGGCTCGGCAACGCGCTCTTCGTCTCCACCGCCCTCGCGGTGATCGTCGGCGCGGCGGCCGGGGGCAGCGCGGCGGCGATCCTGCTCTACGAGTCCGCGCTCGGCCTCGGCATGGCCTGCGGCCCGCTGCTCGGCGCGGTCCTCGGCAACGTGAGCTGGCGCTACCCCTTCTTCGGCACGGCCACGCTGATGGCGATCGGCTTTCTGTGCATCACGGCGTTCCTGAAGGAGCAGCCGAAGCCGGCCCGGAAGACCTCGGTCCTGGACCCGCTCAAGGCGCTCGGCCACGGCGGCCTGGCCTCGGCGGCGGTCTCGGCGTTCTTCTACAACTACACGTTCTTCACCGTGCTGGCCTTCACGCCGTTCGTGCTGAACATGACGCCGTACCGCTCGGGCGCGGTCTTCTTCGCCTGGGGTGTGCTGCTCGCCGTCTTCTCGGTGATCGTCGCCCCGCGCATGCAGGCCCGGTTCGGCTCGCTGAAGGTGCTCGGCGGCTCGCTGGTGCTGCTCGCGGCGGACGTGCTCGTGCTCGGCTACGGCGGCCACACCGCGGCCGTCGTCTGCACGATCCTGTCCGGTGCCTTCATCGGCGTGAACAACACGGTCTACACCGAGCTGGCCCTCGGGGTGTCGGACGCCCCGCGCCCGGTGGCGAGCGCGGGCTACAACTTCGTCCGCTGGTTCGCCGCCGCCGCGGCGCCCTACTTCGCGCCGAAGATCGAGGAGTGGACCGACATCCACGTCCCGTTCGTGGTCGCGGCCGTCACGGCGGTGCTCGGCGCGCTCGTGGTCGTCGTCCGGCGCAAGGCCCTCACCCACGAGGCCGAGGAACTGGAACCGGCGCACGCCGCCGAGGACGGGGTCGGCGTCTTTGCCAACTGACCGGATCCGGCCTTGTGTTGGTGAGATCGGTCACTCGCGGCCGGTGCCGTGTCAGTCCAGCGGGACGGATCCGCGGGCGGGGTCCCGCAGGTCCGTCCCGTGTCCGAGCCAGCGCTCCTGGAGGGCCTGGGCGCCGTGCACCCGCTTCCAGGCGGCCTCGTTCGGGGTCATCGGCAGCAGCGGCAGGAACCGCACCGGGTCCATCGGGGCGTCCAGCTCCAGGTCCTCCACCAGCCCGCCGGGCTCGCCCACCAGCACGGAGGTGAAGGGGGCGCCGGGCCACAGCGGCTCGCCCACGTCCAGCGAGGCACCCGGGGTCACCACCAGGCCCTCCACCTGCCCGGTCGCGGCCAGCACGGCGAGCGGGCGGAGCACCTTGTCGGTGTCGGCGAGGCCCGCGCGGACCGACAGGACCAGTTCGGCGCGGGGACCCTTGACCGGGTCGGCGAGCATCGCCGTGGGGTCCGTCATGGGGTGCTGGGACATGCCGAGGGTGGCGTAGCGGACGACGTCCCCCTCCTGGAAGCGGAGCACCTCGATGCGGTCCGTGCCGACGAAGGTGACCGCGGCGCGGGCGTCCGGTTCGCCCAGCGCGGTGGTCAACCGGGCTTCGACCAGAGGAAGAACATCAGCCATGTGCCGAGCATAGAACTCGTCAGCGGCGGGCAAAGCGGCGCCTTGACAGTACGGGCGGCTGGTACTCTGAGCCGGTGGTTCGGGGCCAGCACGCCGAAGCGTGCCGTCGGGTCCCGACGCCGATGGGACTCCCTTACGAGGGACCGGCCGGAGGAGGTGGGGCTGTCATGGATCGAAGTCGACCGTGCAGTACCACTCGCTCTTCCGGCTGCTGATGTAGTTACCGGCTGGCCGCCGCCTTCCCTTGCGCTCCGTCGTTCGGAAGAGCACTTCGTCTCGCTTTGCCTGATCTGTCTGACCTGAATCAGTTCTGCGTCAGCAGCGAAGTCGCCACCGTGACGGTGCGGTGCTCCCCGCTTTGTGGACGTGCCAAACACACGCACTCAGGACGTCCCCATTCCGGGTAGTTCCACCCGTCGCCGCGTGCCCTCGCTGCCCGCCCGCGAAGGAGCCTGCCCATGTCGATGATCCGCGACCTGCGCGCCGTGGTCCGCCCGTCGTCCCGTGTCTCGCTGCGCAAGGACACGAGCACGTCGTACGACGCCACGCGCGCCCCCGGCACCCCCTCGGCCGTCGTCGACTGCGCCGTCTACCGCGACGGCGCCCGCGTGCAGAGCCCGGGGCCGCTCAGCCCGCAGGAGGCCATGCGGCTGGTGCGCCGTGACGGCGGCTTCGTCTGGATCGGGCTGCACGAGCCGACCGAGGCCGAATTCGCCGGTATCGCGGGCGAGTTCGGACTGCACCCGCTGGCCGTCGAGGACGCCGTGCAGGCCCACCAGCGGCCGAAGCTGGAGCGGTACGACGACTCGCTGTTCACCGTCTTCAAGACCATCCACTACGTCGAGCACGACCGGCTCACCGCCAACAGCGAGGTCGTGGAGACCGGCGAGGTGATGTGCTTCACCGGCCGGGACTTCTTCATCACCGTCCGGCACGGCGGCCAGGGTTCGCTGCGCGCCCTGCGGCACCGCCTCCAGGACGACCCGGAACTGCTCGCCAAGGGCCCCTCGGCCGTGCTGCACGCCATCGCCGACCACGTCGTGGACGGCTACATCGCGGTCGCCGACGCCGTCCAGGACGACATCGACGAGGTGGAGACCGAGGTGTTCTCACCCGGCCGCCGGGGCGGGGTGTCGCGCGGTGTGGACTCCGCGCGGATCTACCAACTCAAGCGCGAGGTGCTGGAGTTCAAGCGGGCGGTGGCACCGCTGCTGCGGCCGATGCAGCTGCTGAGCGAGCGGCCGATGCGGCTGATCGACCCGGACATCCAGAAGTACTTCCGGGACGTCGCCGACCACCTCGCCCGGGTCCAGGAGCAGGTGCTGGGCTTCGACGAACTGCTCAACTCCATCCTCCAGGCCAACCTCGCGCAGGCCTCCGTCGCGCAGAACGAGGACATGCGCAAGATCACCGCGTGGGCGGCCATCATCGCCGTACCGACGATGGTGTGCGGGGTGTACGGCATGAACTTCCAGTACATGCCCGAGCTGCACTGGAGGTACGGCTACCCGGTGATCATGGGCATCACGGCCGCGCTGTGTCTGGGCATCCACCGCACGCTGAAGCGCAACGGCTGGCTGTGAGCGGGCCGGTACGGCCTGGTTAGGCTGGGACGCATGACAAGCGAGCTGCCCGACCGGGCCCTCATCGAGGAGGCCGCGAAGAAGTCCGGCCTGATCTGGGTCAGGGGCGCCGGGGCCCCGGCCGCGCGTGCGCTGTGGCACGTGTGGCACGAGGGCGCGGTGTGCGTGGTCGGTGACGGTCCCGGTGAGCAGCCGTTGGAGGGGCTGGCCGACGGGGGCTCCGCCGAGGTGAGCGTGCGCAGCAAGGACAAGGGCGGCCGGCTGGTGACGTTCGCGGCGACCGTGTCCGAGCTGGCGTCCGGTTCGCCTGAGTGGGAGGCGGCCGTCGCCGAGCTGAAGGGCAAGCGGCTGAACGCCCCCGACGGCGAGCGGATGCCGGCCCGCTGGGCGCGCGAGTGCCGGGTGCTCCGCCTGGCACCGACGGGACCGGTGGCCCCGCTGCCGGACGGCAACCTGGCGCAGCGCCCGGTGGCGACGCCGGCGACCACCCGCAGACCGGTACCGGCGGGCCTGCCGAAACTGTTGCTCCGGCGCCGGAAGGGCAAGTGAGCGGCCGTCCCCGCGGCAACCGTCCCACGACCCCGCCACTCCCCTACGACGTCGGCAGCTGTCTGCCGTAGTCGACCGTTTCCGACCCGGCCGGTTCCTCGACGGTGAAGTTCTTGCCCCAGTCGGAGAAGCGGAGCGTCCCCGCGTCGCCGGCGCGGACCATGCGCAGGGGGTAGGGCGTGCCCTGGAGGGACACGTCCAGGGTGCCGCCGGCGCCCTTGTCGCCGGTGATGCGGATCGTGCGGGTACCCGCCCCGTCGGTGTGGTGGCCGTCCGTCGCCAACGTGCCGTGCAGCGTGAGGAGACCGTCGAGGAGGACGTCCTTGTCCGTGAAACCGCTGAACTTCTTGTACGAGGGATCGCCCTGCGGCACCTTCACGTACTTGCCGTCCAGCTTGCCCGCGGCGCCGTCGCTGCCGTCGGCGTGGTTCCAGAAGTCCGCGTCGGCCTTCAGGTACAGCTCCTCGCCGATCCGCAGCAGCTTGAAGGTCGCCCCCTGCGAGGTCACCGACCCGGTCCCGCCGGCGTCCTTGAGCCGCATGTCCAGCCGGTACGTACGGCCACCGCTGACCACGGTCCCGGCCAGCCGCACGGCCGACGCCGCCCGCGCCGCCGCCCGCGTCTTCGCCTGGATCCTGTCGGCGGGCAGCTTGCCCACCCCGTTGGTGCCCGCGTCGGGGTCGTCGCCGCCGCACCCCGACAGCACCATCGCTCCCGTCACGGCCAGTGCGCAGGTCGCGGTCAGCAGCGCGGTCCGGCGGGTACGGCCCCGGGGCATCGCAGTCACGGGTGAGGTCGCCTTCCTGACGGTTCCTGAGCGGCGTACGGCAGCGTACCGGTGCCCCGGCCGCCCGGCGGAGCCAGTCCGTCCGGAGACCCCACCAGGGCGTATCCGAGCGGTACGGGCTAGCCTGAAGCGCACCCGCGCGGGCAAATCCGAGCAAATTCCACCCACAGCAGTCCTCAGCGACTCCCAGGCAGACTCCCAGCGACTCCCAGGCAAAGGAAGCAGAGCCATGGCAGCCGGCGCCCCCCGGATCTTCGTCTCGCACCTCGCCGGGGTTCCCGTCTTCGATCCGACCGGCGACCAGGTGGGTCGCGTCCGCGATCTGGTCGTCATGCTGCGCGTCGGGCGACGGCCCCCGCGCGTCCTCGGGCTGGTCGTCGAGTTGTCCACCCGGCGCCGTATCTTCCTGCCCATGACCCGGGTCACCGGCATCGAGTCCGGCCAGGTCATCACCACCGGCGTGGTCAACGTCCGCCGGTTCGAGCAGCGGCCCACCGAGCGGCTGGTCTTCGGCGAGCTGCTGGACCGGCGGGTGAAGCTGGTGGAGACCGGCGAGGAGGTCACCGTCCTCGACGTGTCCGTGCAGCAGCTGCCCGCCCGCCGGGACTGGGAGGTCGACCGCGTCTTCCTGCGCAAGGGCAGGAAGGGCGGCGCCTTCCGGCGGGCCAGGGGGGAGACGCTGACCGCCGAGTGGTCGGCCGTCACCGGGTTCTCCCTGGAGGAGCACGGACAGGGCGCCGAGAGCCTGCTCGCCACCTTCGAGCAGCTGCGCCCCGCCGACCTCGCCAACGTCCTGCACCACCTCTCCCCGAAACGGCGGGCCGAGGTGGCCGCCGCCCTGGACGACGACCGGCTCGCCGACGTGCTGGAGGAGCTGCCGGAGGACGACCAGATCGAGATCCTCGGCAAGCTGAAGGAGGAGCGCGCGGCGGACGTGCTGGAGGCGATGGACCCGGACGACGCGGCCGACCTGCTCGCCGAACTGCCCGAGGCGGACAAGGAGCGGCTGCTGAGCCTGATGCAGCCCGCCGACGCGGCCGACATGCGCCGCCTGATGTCCTACGAGGAGCACACGGCCGGCGGCCTGATGACGACGGAGCCGATCGTGCTGCGGCCCGACGCCACCGTCGCCGACGCGCTCGCCCGGGTCCGCAACCCGGACCTGTCCCCCGCCCTGGCCGCCCAGGTCTACGTCTGCCGCCCGCCCGACGAGACCCCGACCGGCAAGTACCTGGGCACCGTCCACTTCCAGCGGCTGCTGCGCGACCCGCCGTACACCCTGGTCAGCTCGCTCGTGGACGACGATCTCCAGGCACTGTCCCCGGACGCCGGCCTGCACGTCATCGCCGGGTTCTTCGCGACGTACGACATGGTGGCGGCGCCCGTGGTGGACGAGTCCGGGTCGCTGCTCGGCGCGGTGACCGTGGACGACGTGCTGGACCACATGCTGCCCGAGGACTGGCGGGAGACGGAGTTCCACCTCGAAGAGGGGCTCGATCAAGGAGAGGGGGCGGCCACGCATGGCTCCTGAGCGCGAGACCGCGACCCGCGAGCGTCATCCGGCGGGCGCCACGGCCGCCGGGCGGCCCCGGGCCGCCCGGCTGGACCAGCCACGCTCGCCGCGCCGCCGGATCCTGCCGGAGTGGGACCCGGAGGCCTTCGGCCGGCTGTCGGAGAAGATCGCCCGCTTCCTGGGCACCGGGCGCTTCATCGTCTGGATGACGGTCGTCATCATCGTGTGGGTGGTGTGGAACATCGCCGCGCCCCGCCACCTGCGCTTCGACGAGTACCCGTTCATCTTCCTCACGCTGATGCTGTCCCTCCAGGCGTCCTACGCGGCCCCGCTGATCCTGCTCGCGCAGAACAGGCAGGACGACCGCGACCGGGTCAACCTGGAGCAGGACCGCAAGCAGAACGAGCGGTCCATCGCCGACACCGAGTACCTGACCCGGGAGGTCGCCGCCCTGCGCACGGGCCTGGGCGAGGTGGCCACCCGCGACTGGATCCGCTCGGAGCTCCAGGACCTGGTCAAGGAGCTGGAGGAGCGCCGCCGTCACGACGGGCACCCGGGTCACGTCGTATTCCCGGCGGAACGGACGGAACGACCGCCGGGACGTGACACAGACGACCGCTGAGGGGCATCCCGGACGCCCCTCGGCGCGCCGTACCATCGTTCTTATGGCTACGGAAGACGCGGTGCGCGAGGCACTGTCGACGGTGAACGACCCCGAGATCAACCGCCCGATCACCGAACTCGGGATGGTCAAATCGGTGGAGATCGGCGCGGACGGAGCGGTCGCGGTCACCGTGTACCTGACGGTGTCCGGCTGCCCGATGCGGGACACCATCACGCAGCGCGTCACCGAGGCGGTCTCCCGGGTCGAGGGCGTCACCCGCGTCGACGTCACCCTGGACGTGATGAGCGACGAGCAGCGCAAGGAGCTGGCGGCGGCCCTGCGCGGCGGCCAGGCCGAGCGCGAGGTCCCCTTCGCCAAGCCGGGCAGCCTCACCCGGGTCTACGCGGTCGCGTCCGGCAAGGGCGGCGTCGGCAAGTCCTCGGTGACGGTGAACCTGGCCTCGGCGATGGCGGCCGACGGCCTGAAGGTCGGCGTCGTGGACGCGGACATCTACGGCCACAGCGTGCCGCGCATGCTGGGCGCCGACGGCCGGCCCACCCAGGTCGAGAACATGATCATGCCGCCGTCCGCGAACGGCGTGAAGGTCATCTCCATCGGCATGTTCACGCCCGGCAACGCCCCGGTCGTCTGGCGCGGCCCGATGCTGCACCGCGCCCTCCAGCAGTTCCTGGCGGACGTCTACTGGGGCGACCTGGACGTCCTGCTGCTGGACCTCCCGCCCGGCACCGGTGACATCGCGATCTCCGTCGCGCAGCTGGTCCCGAACGCCGAGATCCTGGTCGTCACGACCCCGCAGCAGGCGGCGGCCGAGGTGGCCGAGCGGGCCGGCTCCATCGCCGTCCAGACCCACCAGAAGATCGTCGGCGTGGTCGAGAACATGTCCGGCCTGCCCTGCCCGCACTGCGGCGAGATGGTCGACGTCTTCGGCACGGGCGGCGGCCAGCTGGTCGCGGACGGTCTCACCCGCACCACGGGCACATCCGTTCCCGTCCTCGGCAGCATCCCGATCGACGTCCGCCTCCGCGAGGGCGGCGACGAGGGCAAGCCGGTCGTCCTGACCGACCCGGACTCCCCGGCGGGCTCCGCGCTGCGCGCGATCGCCGGCAAGCTGGGCGGGCGGCAGCGGGGGCTGGCGGGGCTGTCGCTGGGGATCACGCCGAAGAACAAGTTCTAGGTCTGCCACGGCGAAGGGGCGTCGTCCTCACGGGCGGCGCCCTTCGCCGTGCCCGGCGTGCTCAGGACGGCGTCCCTTCGCCGTACCCGGAGCGCTCAACGGCCGTCGGGGTCGTCCGTGTGCCCGGGGCAGAGGTCGAGCGTGGTGCACAGCATGATCTCCTGGTAGGAACCGCCCGCGGACCCCGCGCCCGGCTCCCGGCCGGCATGCGGCACGAACCGCCATTGCGATGCTTTGGCGTGCTGCGTCCTGTCCGCCTTCTCGACATGGGCGTGCAGTGTGCGGGCCACGGGGTCGTTCGTCTCCACCAGCACTTCGCCGGCGCGGAGCGGGAAGTGGTCGTGCAACAGGCAGATGCCGAACCGGTCCAGATTCCCGTGCTTGGCCAGCACCGCCACCAGATCCTCGACGAACTCGGCGTCCTGGGGCCCCAGTCCTTCGGCCTCCTCGAAGCGGGGAAGCGGATTCCGCGGGACGCCCGTTTCGGTGTCGGTCATGGGTCCTCCGTCAATCGACTGACGGTCAACGGCTTCCATTGTCGGACGCCGAACCCGCCCCCGCAAATGCCGCTGGCACGCCCAAGCAGGTGCGTGTCAGCGATCCGCCGTGTGTCTGAGCATGACATACACACCGCTTTGTCTACATTCGCCGGGGACGTGGAGAGGTGTCAGCCCTATGGCGATGACTCGGTGGTGGCGGCTGCTGCTGCCGCTCCTGGTGCTGGTGGCATGGGCAGCGGGAGAGTGCGGTCCGGCTCAGGCACGACAGCGCGATGCCGGTACTGACTGCATGTCGGACGACCTCAGGGGAAGCATCGTCAGCGCCACGCTGCGGCTGGAGCAGCACAAGCGCTCAACTCCCCGGACAGTTTCCGACATGACGGTGCGGGTGCCCAGACAGTGGCCGCACGCCCGCCATCTGACCTTCGGTGAGGAGTCCCCGCAGTACCGCCAGGCGATGCGGTGCCTGCTGTTCGGGGACGCGGCACCCGGGGAACGGAGCGAATGGCGCCCCCACGACCCGGTGGTGACCGCCACCGACACCTCGGTCACGGTGCACTACGTCGCCTACGACTGGATCACCTCGGAAAATCCCGTCCTCGTGGGTCCTTGGCAGGTCATCCCGACGGGGAGGACATGGATGATCTACCTGTGGCCGCCGACGCTCCAGACCATCCGGTGGAAGCGGATCGAGGTCGATCTGGGCGGCCTCAATTTCAACGACCTCGTGGAGCACGCGTCGTCCTCCACCGAGAACCATCTGGTGTGGAAGAACGCACTGCCCGAAGAGGTGCAGGTGGAGGTCGACCCACCCTGGCAGCGCTTGCTGCCGATGAAGCTCGGTCAGTCGCTCTGGGCCACCGCGGGCATCGCCTCGTGGTGGGTGTGCGCCTCGGTCCTGATCGTCGTGGCCGCACTCCGTACCGAGCCCGCCGAGGCAGCCACCGGGCCCGGAGCGGCACGGCGACCAGCGCGGGGGGCGGCGGCCCGGCGGTCCACGGCGGACCCCCCGGACACCGGCTCCCCACAGGACGTCAGCTTCACGCGCCCACTGCTGGAGTGGGCCGGGCTGAGCGCGGGGGTCGCTCTGGCACTGCTCCTGTTCGTCCCGCAGGACCGGTTCTCCCCCCGGTGGCACGCCCTTCTGTGCATCCCCGCGGGCGTGGTCCTGGTCTTCGCCGCCCGCCCGTGGAGCGTGGGCGCGTCACGGACCTCGGCCGGCGCCGGCCCGGACGAGCCGGCCCGGCCGGCGGCCGTCCAGCGTCGTCAGGCACTCGCCGTCACGGCGACCACGTGTGCGGTGGCGGGCATCGGCGTGCTGGTGCTCCTGGGCCACGATGTCTTCGGGCTTCCCGGGGGCCTGGGACCGAAGACGACGACCGCCCTTGGCCGCACCGGGCTCGCCCTGCTGGGGCTGGTGACCGTGTGGTTGTGGCTGGCCGCGATGGCCGCCTGGGCCTGGCGCTTCGTGCGTGAGGGAGGACTGTTCCAGGGGCGACGCTGGACCAGGCGGTGGGACGACGCCCCCGTCCGGTGCGTGGCCGTCGTCGGAAGCCTGCTGGCCGCCGTCGCCGTGGCACTCCTCGCATGCGCCTGGTGGGTGAAGGAACGACGGTGGAAGCGCGTCAACTGGCTCGTCGAGCAACCTGACCCCTCCGCTCACAACGCGTCCCTGAGCAGCACGTTCGCGAATTTCTTCTACACCGACCTGAGATGGCTCTTCGCCTACAGCTGGGTGCTGACAGGCATCGCCCTGCTGGCCCTGCTGCGCTTCCGCAGCAGGGCCTCCCGGGTGGACGGCCGCCATGGACACGAGCGATTCCCCCTGGGGCCGAGCAAGCCGGATCTCCTGCTGACCGTCTCCTTGTTCGCCTTCTTCGTCGGCGTCCGGGCCACGAGGTTCGCGGGCGCCGGCGCGCTGTACGGCGTCTGGCTGGGGCTGAGCATCCTCGCCCTGTACGCCCTCCTCGCCCTGGGGCGGCGGTGGTCCGTGCTGAGCCGGATGGGAGACCGCTTCTGCCGGGTGCGGCTGGCCAGCGAGCAGGACAGGAGCGAACTGCTGGAGAAGGCCCGCCAATACCGCAACGCGAACCATCAGATGCACCTGCTGGACCAGGGCCGCGCCGCCGGAGTGACCTGCGAGCAGTTGGAAGAGAAACTGAACGGGCTGCACCAGTGGATGGTCACCGCGTGCCAAGGAGCCGACCCGCCGGAGCAGATCTCGGTGCTGGACATCGCCCTCGCCTGGGGGCCGGAGGGACGCTGGTGGTCCAACGCGGTGCGCGCGGCACGTCTGGCGTTCTGGTTCGGAACGCCGGCCACCGTGCTGCTCGTCTACTACGAGGCACAGGATTCCTACGCGCGACAGCAAGCCCTGTACTCCCCCATCGGCCTCCCGGAGTTCGCCGCGGACCTGATCCTCTACCAGCTGGGGTGGGCGGTCGCCGGCTTCACGCTGGGGGCGCTGTGGCGTCTGCTGCCCGGGCACCGCAGCCAGGCGCGGGCCTGGCTGCTCACCGCTGCCTACGGATTCCCCGCGGTGCTGGCCGCCGCGCTCATCCACATCATGGACACGGACCCCCGCCAGCTCATGTTGTACGCCGCGCTCCTGCTCGTCATCCTGACACTCACCAGCATCTGGATGGACCTGGCGACGTTCCGGAGGGAACAGAAGTACTGGCCCAGCGGTTTCGCCCTGCTGCTGTCCATCCACCAGCTGCGCGGCTTGTCCGTAGGGGTCACCTGGATCCTGGCCCAGCTCGCGGCCGTCGTGACGATCTTCAAGAGCCTGACCCACTGAACGGCCGGCCGGGCCCCGGGCGGCCACCGCACCCGGGCCCGGCCCGTCACGCGTAGGCGGCGATGTCCTTGACCGCGGCGAAGCCGAGGCCGTACGCGCTCATCCCCCGCCCGTACGCGCCCAGGTGGACCCCCGCGTCCGTGGTGCCGGCCAGCACCCAGCCGTACTCGGACTCCCGGTAGTGGAACGAGGCGGACACCCCGTCGACGGGCAGGGAGAGCCGGGACCACTCCGGGCCCCCCAGGTCGTCGGCCAGGGCCCACGCCGTCTCCGTCTGCTGGTCCAGCCAGTCGTCCCGCAGGCTGTGGTCCATCTGCCCGGGCCAGGTGAACGACAGCAGCCCCACTCCGGCCAGCCACGCCGCCGAGGACACCGATGTGGCCTCCAGCAGCCCCGTACCGTCGGCGCTCCGCCGGGACGGCTGCGCGGCGACGGTGACCACGACCGCGAACTTCTCCCGGGGCTCGCCGGCGGAGCCGGTCTCGCCCCGCACCGAGGGCTCGTCGCCGTGCCCGATCGAACCGTGCTCGACGGCGCCGTCGGCGGCCGTGCCGACCTGCATCAGCCAGCGCGGCCCCGTGAACGCCTCGTCGAGCCCGTACCACGGGAAGGGCGCCCGCAGGTAACCGTCGACCGTACTCCGGGCGGAGGGGAGTTGCTCTCCGCCCTCCGCGGCCGGCACCTGCGCGCCCACCCGACTCGTCGTCTCCATCTGCCCGGACGCCTCCTCGCTCTCGTCGAACCGGGGTGGCCCGCCCCCCATTCGGGCGTACGCGTCCGGTCCGCACAACAACTCGGCAGCATATCCACACCACTGGGGGCAGCAGGGCAGGCGCTGGATGCGTGGGTCGCGCGTACGGCCTGTGCGGGCCGTACGCCACGGGCGTGCGGTATGAGACGCGTCACGTGTGCGGCGTACGCACACGTGCGCGTGTCGGCGGGGGGGGGAGCGCCGGTGGACGCGCTTACGTGGCGTCCGCGTCGAAGGGCGGGCGCTCGTCGTCCCCGGGCGTCTCGGGCTTCTTGGTCATGTCGACGCGCCCGCCGGAGGACGACGGGGACGACGGGGACGACGGCGAAGGGGACGAGGAGGACGAACCGTCGCGGCCGTGGACCGCGTCCGTGACCTCCGCCATCTCCTTCTTCAGGTCGAAGCCGTTGCGGATCTCCTTGAGCCCCAGCTCGTCGTTGTCCAGCTGCTTGCGGAGGAACGTCTTGGGGTTGAGATCCTCGAACTCGAAGTCCTTGAACTCGGGACCCAGCTCGCTACGGATGTCCTGCTTCGCGCTCTCCGAGAACTCGCGGATCTTCCGGATCGTGCGCATCACGTCCTGGATGACCTTCGGGAGCTTGTCCGGACCGAAGACGAGCACGGCGAGCACGATGATCGTCACCAGCTCCAGTGGTCCTATGTCATTGAACACCTGACGCTCCTTGCGATGTCCTCGGTCGCTCAACGGTACCCGGCGTTCCTGTCCGACCGGTACCGTCCCGAGGTGAGACTTCTGTCAGTTCTGCTCCGACGCGCCCAGCACGAGTGACACCTCCCGCTCGATGCCGTCACGCTCGACCGTCAGCCGCAGCCGGTCCCCCGGCCGGTGGGCGCGGATCTTGACGATCAGCTCCTCACCGGTGTGGACGCGCTCACCACCGACCTCGGTGATGACGTCGCCCGCCTTGAGCCCGGCCCGCTCGCCGGGGCCGCCCCGGGTGACGGCGGAACCTCCGCTCGCGCTCTTGCTGTCGATACGGGCGCCGTCACCGGTGTAGCCCATGTCGAGGGTGACACCGATCACCGGGTGCGTGGCGTGGCCCTCGTTGATCAGTTCCTCGGCGACGCGCTTGGCCTGGTTGACGGGTATGGCGAAGCCGAGGCCGATGGACCCGGCCTGGCCGCCGTCGGCCTCGGAGCCGCTGCCGGCGGAGCGGATGGCGGAGTTGATGCCGATGACCTGGGCCCGGGAGTCGAGCAGCGGGCCGCCGGAGTTGCCCGGGTTGATGGGGGCGTCGGTCTGGAGCGCGTCGACGTACGACACGTCGCTGCCGTCGCTCTTCTCCCCACCGGCGGTGATCGGCCGCTCCTTGGCGCTGATGATGCCGGAGGTGACCGTGTTGGCCAGGTCGAAGGGGGCGCCGATGGCGACGACCGGGTCGCCGACCTTGACGTCGTCGGAGTTGCCGAGGGGCAGCGGGGTGAGCCCGTGGACGCCGTGCACCTGGACCACGGCGAGGTCGTAGCCGCTGTCCCGGCCGACGACCTTGCCCTTGACGGTGTCGCCGCTGCTGAACGTCACGGATATGTCGCCGCCCGTCCCGGCGGGCTCGACCACGTGGTTGTTGGTGAGGATGTGCCCCTCGGCGTCGAGCACGAAGCCGGTGCCGGTGCCCGCCTCGTCGGCGCCACGGACGTGCAGCGTGACCACGCTGGGCAGGGCGCGGGCGGCGATCCCGGCCACGCTGTCCGGCGCCCGCCCGGCCGGCACGCTCCCGGCCTGCGGCAGCCGTACGTCGTCGCCGAAGCCCTCGCGCTGGAGATAGGCGCCGGCGGCTCCGCCGACGCCCGCGGAGAACAGGGCGACGACCAGGGTCCACGCGAACAGGACGCGCCGCGCGCTCCTCTTGCGCTGCTGCTCCGTCGGCACGCCCGCACCGGTCTGCTGAAGCGGCCCCAGGGCCGGCACCTGCTCCTTGGCGGAACCACCGGCCCAGGGGTCGTAACGGCCCCAGGGGTCGGAGCCCTCCGGGACGGGGCCGGCGGGGGCGGTGGGCGCGGGTGCGTGCGCGGCCGGCGCCTGGGCGGGGCCGGGCACGTGCGGTGCGGGTGCGGAAGGAACGGGCGCAGGTGCGTGCGCCATGGCCGCGGGCAGGGGTGCCGTGGGCGCGGCCGGCGGTGGCATCGCCGGCGCGGACACGGCCGTTCCGTGCGCCGGGGTCGCCGCCGGATGCTGCACCGGCGGTGCGGGCGCCCAGGGGCCGGGTTCGCCGTACGGCGGGGTGCTGTACGGGTCGGGGTCGTGCAGCGGCTTGGGCCGCCCGACGGGAGCCGCCCAGGAGGCCTCCCCGGCCGCTACGGCGTCTCCACCGGCGCCTCCCGGGAGGTCTCCCTCGGCGTCCCCGCGGATGTCTCCACCCGCCTCTCCCCGAACGCCGCCACCGCGAATGTCTCCACCCCGAATGTCTCCACCGACGCCACCGCGAATGCCGTCATCGGCGCCACCCCGGATGGCCGGCCCGGTTCGTCCCCCAGCCCCTCCCCCGAGGTCTCCCCCCGTGCCTCCCCCGTAGGTCTCCCCTCCGTCCGCCTCGGCCGGCAGCCCTGCCGGCTTGGCCAGTTCGAAGTCGCCGTCGGATCCGGTGGCTTCCGGTAGGGCGCCCCCGGCTGCCTCGATGCGGTCGGCCGGCGTCACACCCGCCGCCCCCTCCGGTCCGTCCACCGGCGGGACACGGTTCCCCTCGTTCATGCTCTCCCCACGGCTGGGCCGCGACCGCGCGCTGCCGCGGCCATGGAACGTCGTCCACCGCCCCCGGGTCTTCGCCGCGGGAGCGGTCTCACAGGATTCAACCAGGTTCGCGGGGCCGCGGGGCGGCGGCCGGTCAGGGCGACTGGTGGGGCACGGCGGGAGCGGCCGGGGAAGCCGGGGCGGCGGAGGGGACGGTGTCGGGGACGGGGGCGGACAGCAGGCCGAAGCCGACGACTCCGGGGGTGGTGGACCAGTCGGCGAGCGGCAGGGCCACGGTCTCGTCGAGCTTGCGTATCAGCGGGGAGACGGCGGCCACACCGGCCAGCACGGGCGCGGTCACGGCGCGCACCGGCTCGGCCCGGTCCTGCCCGGCGACGGGGGACGGCACTCCGGGGAGCAGCGGCGCGGACAGGGTGGTCGGTGCCGCCGGAACTGGTCCGAGCGGCGCGCCGCCCTGGGCGAGCAGCGGCCCCACCGGGCGGCGGCGCTGGGTCTCCGGCGTGGCCGCGCCTCCGCCCGCGCCGGTGCCGGCCGGGATCACATTGCTGCCGGCGCCGGTGCCGCCGCGGGCGTCCGTGGTCAGGTCGCCGGGGAGGGAGGTGGTGACGCCGCCGAGGGCGACCGCGGCCAGCGACACCGCGCCGGCGGCGGCGAACGCGAACCGCAGCCCGCGCGAGGCGGAGCGGCCGTCGTCCGGGCGACCGACGGGATGGATGCGGAAGCCGCGGTCCTCGGGAGCCGCGACGCGGTTCGCGCGGGCCGGGAGGAAGCCGGGGGCGCGGGCGGGGACGTACCCGAACGGGAGGCGCTCACCGCGACTCACGCCGAACGGCCCGGAGGCGTCGGACGCGTCGGACGGTCCCGTGGCCGGGCCGCCGAGGAATCCGCCGCCGTTCGGGTCACCTCCCCCGGGGAGGCCCTGGAGGCGGGCCAGGAAGCTCGCCGAGGGCGGGGGCGGGGCCGCCTCCGCGAACACGTTCTTCAGCGCGCGCTGGGCGTCCGCCTCCGCCTTGCACCGGGCGCAGGTGGCCAGGTGCGCGAGGACGCGCTCGCGCGTCTCGTGACCGAGCTCTCCGTCCACGAGGGCGGAGAGCCGGTCTCCCAGGTGCTGCTCTGCGAGGCGCGCCTCCTCGACAGGTTTCGGCCGAGATCCACTCACGCGGTCGCGCCCCCTCCCCCCAGAGCGGGGACACGGGGGGCCAGGAAGGAGCGCCGCTCGGCCGCGCGGGCCTCCGGGGAGCGGTGCGCGAGGGCCTTGCGGAGCTGGGACCGGCCGCGGTGGATGCGGGAGCGGACCGTGCCGAGCTTCACGCCGAGGGTCGCGGCGATCTCCTCGTACGACAGTCCTTCGATGTCGCACAGGACGACGGCGGCGCGGAACTCGGGCGCGAGGGTGTCGAGGGCCTGCTGGACGTCGGCGTCGAAGTGGGCGTCGTTGAAGAGCTGCTGGGGGGTGGGCTCGCGGCTGGCCAGACGCTCGGCCGCGTCCTCGCCGAGGGCGTCGAAGCGGATGCGCTGCTTGCGCCGGACCATGTCCAGGAAGAGGTTGGTGGTGATGCGGTGCAGCCAGCCCTCGAAGGTGCCCGGCGAGTACGTCGACAGGGAACGGAAGACACGGACGAAGACCTCCTGGGTGAGGTCCTCGGCGTCGTGCTGGTTGCCCGTCAGACGGTAGGCGAGTCGGTAGACCCGGCCGCTGTGCGTGCTGACGATCTCCTCCCACGCGGGCGGAGTCCACGCCTGCCCGTCCGCGTCGGTGGCGAAGGTCGCGGTCTGGGTCTCGCCTGCGGCGAGACCGGCGGCGTGGCTGTCGGCAGCGGTGTCGGTCACGGATTTCGGCCTGCCCGCCGACCCGAGGAAGCGCCGTAGCACTCCGCCCCGGTCCCCGGGCGCAGCCGCACCTCCCCTGTCGGCTCTGGTGGTGTCCAGTGGAGCCCCTACCATAGCCACCTCGCCCGTTAGCTCCGGATAAGCGGTTTTACGAGAATTTGATGCACGCTGATACGGCTCATGCGCCTGCGTCAGCAGTTGCTCGGCGTCCTGATCCACCTCTCGCCCCCCGTCGCGTCCCCGGTCACCGGCTCTTCCTTGTAAACGCCCGGTCCCATCTGCGGGTTCCCGACGCCAACGGATACAGTCACGCCCAGGCAACCACGGGGACAGGAGAGGGTCATTACCGGCAACCGGCAGACGAGCTGGGCGTTCGCCGACGCCTTTGTCGCCGAGGACGAAGCGCTGCGCTGGGCCCGCGACCGGGCCCGCGAGGCAGGGCTGCGCTCGGTGTCGCCCAGCACGGGCGCCGCGCTGCGACTGCTCGCCGCCTCCGTGGACGCGAAGGCGGTCGCGGAGATCGGCACGGGCTGCGGGGTGTCCGGCATCCATCTGCTGCACGGGATGCGGCCGGACGGGGTGCTCACCACGGTGGACCCGGAGCCGGAGCACCAGCAGTTCGCCCGGCAGGCCTTCCGCGTCTGCGGCTTCGCCAGCAACCGGGCCCGGTTCATCCCGGGCCGCGCGCTGGACGTGCTCCCGCGTCTCGCGGACGCCGGCTACGACCTCGTCTTCTGCGACGGGGACCGCCTGGAGTACCCGGACTACCTCGCCGAATCGTTGCGCCTGCTGCGGCCGGGTGGCCTGGTGGTCTTCGAGGGCGTGTTCGCCAACGGCCGCACGGTCGACTCCGGCCCGCAGCCGACCGAGGTGCTGCGGCTGCGCGAGCTGCTGCGCACCGTGCGGGAGAGCCAGGAACTGGTCCCCTCGCTGCTGCCGGTGGGCGACGGCCTGCTGTGCGCCGTCAAGCGCTGAGGCCGCGCCGGGGGGTGCGGGAACGCGGCTGCCCCGGCACCGCGTACGATGCCGGGGCAGCCGGAAGGACTGATCGCTGGGACGTCAGACGACGACCTTCTTCAGGGCGTCGCCGAGCGCCTCGGCCTCGTCAGGGGTCAGCTCGACGACGAGTCGACCGCCGCCTTCGAGCGGAACGCGCATGACGATGCCCCGCCCCTCCTTGGTCACCTCGAGCGGGCCATCACCCGTCCGCGGCTTCATGGCCGCCATGCTCGTTCCCCTTCCTGAAACCCAGCTCATCGATCGTCTGCCGACGGCCCCACGGGGCACCCGCCATCCGCAACGGACACGCGACACCGGCATCGAACACATTGCTTCCAAGCCATTATCCCGCATCGCAGGACCCGATGACCAACATCAGTCGGCATCGCTTGGGCAACGCGCGCGAGCAAAACCACCCAATTCGGCGATGTGGCTGCGATACTGCGCCCCCGCACGACGATCCGCCGACGGCTTCCGCTCCGGTTTTCTTTGACGCAGGTCACACGTCCGGTCCGGCCCTTGGATGGCGATCTCCGCCATGCTGTCCTCAGACATGGACGTACTGAGCGGTACGTCACCAGCCGCGAACCGGAGGGGATGCGCCATGGCCGACACCGTGCTCTACGAGGTGAGCGACGGACTCGCGACGATCACGCTGAACCGCCCCGAGGCGATGAACGCGCTGAACATCGCGACCAAGGTCGCCCTGCGGGAGGCGGCGGAATCGGCGGCCGGCGACCCGGCCGTGCGGGCGATCCTGCTGACCGCCGCCGGGGACCGGGCGTTCTGCGTGGGCCAGGACCTCAAGGAGCACATCGGACTGCTGGCCAGTGACCGGGAGACCGGGGCCGGGCAGACGATGACCACGGTCAGGGAGCACTACAACCCGATCGTGCGGGCGCTCGCCGGGGCGCCGAAGCCGGTGGTCGCGGCGGTGAACGGCGTGGCGGCGGGGGCCGGGTTCGGCTTCGCGCTCGCCGCGGACTACCGGCTGGTGGCCGACAGCGCCTCCTTCAACACGTCGTTCGCCGGTGTGGCCCTCACCGCCGACTCCGGGATCTCCTGGACGCTGCCCCGGGTGATCGGCCCGAGCCGCGCCGCCGACCTGCTGCTCTTCCCGCGCAGCATCGGCGCGCAGGACGCGCTGGAGCTGGGGATCGCCAACCGGGTCGTCCCCTCCTCCGAGCTGCGCGCGGAGGCCGGGAAGGCGGCGCGGGCGCTGGCCTCGGGGCCGACGGTGGCGTACGCGGCGATCAAGGAGGCGGTGGCCTTCGGGCTGACGCACTCCCTCGCCGAGACGCTGGAGAAGGAGGACGAGCTCCAGACCCGGGCGGGGCGGTCCGAGGACCACGCCATCGCCGTCCAGGCGTTCGTGGACAAGGAGAAGCCGAAGTACCTGGGGCGGTAGCTCAGGGGGCGCTCCTCGCCACGCACGTCTCCAGGTGGTCGTCGACCAGGCCGCACGCCTGCATCAGTGCGTACGCCGTCGTCGGGCCCACGAATCTGAGCCCCCGCTTCTTCAGGGCCTTGGACAGGGCCGTCGACTCCGGAGTCACCGCCGGGACGTCCGCGAGGGTCTTCGGGGCCGGGCGGGTGGCCGGGTCCGGGGCGTGGGACCAGATCAGGGTGTCCAGCTCGCCCTCGGCCCAGTCGGCGAGGACACGGGCGTTGGCGAGGGTGGCGTCGATCTTGGCCCGGTTGCGGATGATGCCGGGGTCGGCGAGCAGGCGGTCGCGGTCGGTCTCGGTGAAGGCGGCGACCTTCTCGATGCGGAAGCCGGCGAAGGCCGCGCGGAAGCCCGGACGGCGGCGCAGGATCGTGATCCAGGACAGGCCCGACTGGAAGGCCTCCAGGCTGAGCCGCTCGAAGAGGGCGTCGTCGCCGTGGACCGGGCGGCCCCACTCCTCGTCGTGGTACGACACGTAGTCGACGGTGGACAGGGCCCAGGGGCAGCGCAGGGCGCCGTCCGGGCCGGGTACGGCCGCTCCGGTGGTCATCGCTCCTCCTCCGGGCCCTCGCTGCGGTCCCGCGGTGCGTGGTGCGCGTGCGCGGCGGCGGCTCTCGCGCCGGCCAGCGCGGACTCCAGGTCGGCGATACGGGCGTCCCGCTCCGCCAGTTCCGCGGCGAGCCGGCCGAGCGCGTCGTCGACGTCGGCCATGCGGTAGCCGCGCGGGGCGAGGGGGAAGCGCAGGCCCTCCACGTCCGCGCGGCCCACCGGGCGGTCCGCGGGGAGGGGGTCCTGGAGCCGCTCGGGCGCCACCTCGGGCAGCGGGGCGCTCCCCCCGCCGCCCACCACGGCCAGGGTCACCGCGGCGACCACGACGGCCAGCGCGACGACCAGGAAAAAGAACATCACCATCGCATCAGGGTCCCCACGCTCGTTACCGGACGCTGTGCCGGAAGCCGAAACTGTCAGGGTCCGATCGTGCCATGCGAGTCTGACAGTTAGGGTCGCAGGCGGCCGTACTGCGGAACGTACTAGGAGAGGTCACAGCGGATGCTCAGGCTGGGCAGGCGGGAATTCGGGCCGCACGAGCCGGTGATCATGGCGATCGTGAACCGGACGCCGGATTCCTTCTACGACCGGGGAGCCACCTTCGGCGACGAGCCTGCCCTGGCGCGTGTGGAGCAGGCGGTGGCCGAGGGCGCAGCGATCATCGACATCGGCGGGGTCAAGGCCGGGCCCGGGGAAGAGGTCACCGCGAAGGAGGAGGCGCGCCGGACGGTCGGCTTCGTCGCGGAGGTACGGCGGCGCTTCCCCGATGTGATCATCAGCGTGGACACCTGGCGGGCCGAGGTCGGCGAGGCCGTGTGCGAGGCCGGCGCGGATCTGCTGAACGACGCGTGGGGCGGGGTCGACCCGGGGCTCGCGCAGGTCGCGGCGCGCTACGGGGTGGGGCTGGTGTGCACGCACGCCGGGGGCGTGGAGCCCCGTACGCGTCCGCACCGGGTGACGTACGACGACGTCGTGGCCGACATCCTGGACGTGACCGTGGGGCTGGCCGAGCGGGCGGTCGCGCTCGGTGTGCCGCGCGAGTCGGTGCTGATCGACCCCGGGCACGACTTCGGGAAGAACACGCGGCACAGCCTGGAGGCGACGCGGCGGCTGGACGAGATGGTGGCCACCGGGTGGCCGGTGCTGGTGTCGCTGTCCAACAAGGACTTCGTCGGGGAGACGCTGGACCGGCCGGTGAAGGAACGGCTGATCGGCACGCTGGCGACGACCGCCGTCTCCGCGTGGCTGGGGGCGCAGGTGTACCGGGTGCACGAGGTGGCCGAGACCCGTCAGGTGCTGGAGATGGTGGCGTCCATCGCCGGTCACCGGGTCCCCGCCGTGGCCCGCCGGGGTCTGGCCTGACCGGCCGGGGGGCCGGGGCGGGCGGACGTCCCCCTCAGCCCCCCCCCGCGGAGGCGCCTAGCGGGCCGCCTCCTTGGACACCAGGGACACCGCCTCGTCCACGTCGTCCGTCACGTGGAACAGCAGGAGGTCCTTCTCCGACGCCTTGCCCTGGGCCACCAGCGTGTTCTTCAGCCAGTCCACCAGGCCGCCCCAGTACTCGCCGCCGAACAGGACGATCGGGAACTGGGTGACCTTCTGCGTCTGGACCAGGGTCAGCGCCTCGAAGAGCTCGTCGAGGGTGCCGAGGCCGCCGGGGAGGACCACGAAGCCCTGCGCGTACTTCACGAACATCATCTTGCGGACGAAGAAGTAGCGGAAGTTGAGGCCGATGTCGACATAGGGGTTGAGCCCCTGCTCGAAGGGAAGTTCGATTCCGAGGCCGACCGAGACGCCGCCCGCCTCGCACGCCCCCTTGTTGGCCGCCTCCATCGCTCCCGGGCCACCGCCCGTGATGACCGCCCAGCCCGCCTGCACGAGCCCCCGGCCGAGCCGCACGCCCGCGTCGTACTCCGCGGAGTCCACCGGGGTCCGCGCCGAGCCGAACACGCTGATGGCGGGCGGGAGTTCGGCGAGCGTGCCGAAGCCCTCGATGAACTCCGACTGGATCCGCAGGACCCGCCAGGGGTCGGTGTGGACCCAGTCCGTGGGGGCGCGCTCGTCCAGCAGCCGCTGGTCGGTCGTGCTGGCCGTCACCTGGCCCCGCCGTCGGAGGACCGGTCCGAGCCGTTGCTCGTCCGGCGGCTGCTTCTTCCCCTCGGGATTGCCGGTAGGCATGTGCGCTCCCTCCGCTTGCCGGTAGTTCGATGTCAGACTAGATCTACGCGGATCACCGCGGGGGGACCCGGGCATGTCCGGCGTGCGGTGGCACGCCCCGCACGGGCTAGGCGGTGAGCCAGTTCCGCAGCCGTTCCTCGCCCGCCAGGATCTTCGCGGTCTCCACGCGCTCGTCCCGCTTGTGCGCCAGGTGCGGGTTGCCGGGGCCGTAGTTGACCGCGGGGATGCCGAGCGCGGAGAAGCGGGAGACGTCCGTCCAGCCGTACTTGGGCCGCGGGGTGCCGCCCACCGCCTCGATGAAGGCGGCGGCGGCCGGCTGGGAGAGGCCGGGCAGCGCGCCGGGGCTGTGATCGTCCACCACGAACTCCTCCACGCCGCAGTCCGCGAACACCTCGTGGACGTGCGCGACGGCCTCCTGCTCGGTGCGGTCGGGGGCGTACCGGAAGTTGACCGTGACCACGCACTCGTCCGGGATGACGTTCCCGGCCACTCCCCCGCTGATGCCCACCGCGTTCAGGCCCTCGCGGTACTCCAGCCCGTCGATGACCGGCCGGCGCGGCTCGTAGGAGGCCAGCCGGGCCAGGACGGGGGCCGCCGCGTGGACGGCGTTGGAGCCCATCCAGGCGCGCGCCGAGTGGGCCCGCTCGCCCTTCGTCCTCAGCAGCACCCGCAGCGTGCCCTGGCAGCCGCCCTCCACCTCGCCGTCGGAGGGCTCCAGCAGGACCGCGAAGTCGCCCGCCAGCCACTCCGGGTGGGCCTCGGCGACGTGCCCCAGGCCGTTGAGGCCGGCGGCGACCTCCTCGTTGTCGTAGAAGACGAAGGTCAGGTCGCGGTTGGGCGCGGGGACGGTGGCCGCGATGCGCAGCTGCACCGCCACGCCCGACTTCATGTCACACGTGCCGCAGCCCCACAGCACCCCGTCCGCGTCGAGCCGCGAGGGCACGTTGTCCGCGATCGGCACGGTGTCGATGTGCCCGGCCAGGATGACGCGCTCGGCGCGGCCGAGGTCCGTCCGGGCGATCACGTTGTTGCCGTAGCGGTCCACCGTCAGGTGCGGCAGGCCGCGCAGCGCGGCCTCGATGGCGTCCGCGAGCGGCTTCTCGGTGCCGCTCTCGGAGGGGAAGTCCACGAGCTGCGCGGTGAGCGCGGCGGCGTCCAGCGTGAGGTCAAGCGAGGTGTCGGCCATGGCCACGACCCTAACGCGCCACCCGCCGGGGCCGGGGGCGCGAACGACGGCGCGGTCCCGTGGACCCAGCGTAGGGGGCCCGGGGGGCTCCAGTACCTTGTACGCGTGTCAGAGCCGTCCCCCACCCGTCCCAAGCGCCGCGGGCGCCTCTTCCGTTACACCGCGGCCCTGTTGGTCCTGTGCGGCGTCGCCGCGTACCTCGTGGTGCAGTACGTCACCGGAGGCGGCGGTGCGCGCGGCTGCACGGTGGTCTCGCCCTCGGACGACGGGGCGTCGTACGAGTTCACGCCCGAGCAGGCGGCGAACGCGGCGACGATCGCCGCCGTCGGGACCGGGCGCGGGATGCCCGAGCGGGCCGTGACGATCGCGCTGGCGACCGCCCTCCAGGAGTCGGAGCTGCGGAACATCGAGCACGGCGACCGGGACTCGCTGGGCCTGTTCCAGCAGCGGCCCTCGCAGGGCTGGGGCACCGAGCGGCAGATCATGGACCCGGCCTACGCGGCGGGCATCTTCTACGCGCACCTGGCCAGGGTGCCGGACTACACCGACCTGCCGCTGACGGTGGCCGCGCAGCGGGTGCAGCGCAGCGGCTACCCGGAGGCGTACGCCAAGCACGAGCAGGACGCCACGCTGCTGGCGGCGGCCCTGACCGGGCGGGCGGCGGCCACGCTGACCTGCGACGGGCGCCCGCAGCGCACCACCTCCGCGACCGGCCCGGACGCGGTGCGGGCCGCGCTGGTACGGGACTTCGGGCGGGACGCGCTCCAGGAGACCGGGGCGGTGGTGGGCGGGACGCCCGTACCGTCGCCGTCCCCGTCGCCCAGCGTGACCGCGACCGCGCGCGGGCGGACGGTGACGGTCCCGGTGCCGGACGGTACGAAGACGGACGCGGCCGGGCGTGGCGAGCGGGAGCGGGGCTGGCAGCTGGCGCAGTGGGCGGTGGCCCACTCCTCGGCGCTGCACATCGAGCGGGTGGCGTACGCGGGCCGGGTGTGGACCGCGGGGAGCGACGGCGACGCGTGGCGGACGGCCGGGTCGGACGGGGCCGGGGGCGCGCAGAGCTCCGCGGGGAAGTCCGTGGAGACGTCCGTGGGCTCGGTGCGGATCGTGGCCGGACAGTAGTACGGACGCTCACTCCGGCGGGTTGTGCGCCGCCGGGGCGTACGACGGTTCGGGCGGAGGGCGTGCCCGTCCCGGGAACCCTTGGGAATCAAGGGCGGGAAGGATTCTGCACGATTTCCGGCGAACGTCCTTTGCCCGTTTTTATCCACACCTGATAATGCGACGCGTTATCCATTCTTTACCTGGGGCGTCCGCAACCTTCGCGGGCTTCGAGCGGTAGTCACGGCGTCCGAGCCGGAGACGGGCTTGGACACAGACACCGTTCTCTCCCGTCGAATGGAGCATCATGTCCCTCCCTCTGACCCGCCGGATCGCCCGTGCCGCGCTGCTCGTCGCAGCGGGAGCGGCTGCCGGGGTCGGTGCGGCCGGCTCCGCCGGAGCGGCCACGAATCTGCCGGCGGCCACCCCGAACCTGGGCGGTCTGACCGCCCTGGACGGCGCGCACGTGGGCAACGCCGTCGACGGTGCCGCGCAGAGCGTCACCACGGTCGCGGGCCACACGGGCGGCAAGGCGGTCGAGCAGGCGGTGCCGGCCGCGGGCAAGACCGGCGGCGCCGCCGTGAAGAAGGCGGCCCCGGCGGCGCAGAAGGCCGCGGGCGACGTGGCCGGGACCGCGGGCGGTGTCCTGGGGGACGCGGCCTCCGGTGCCACGAAGGGCGGGCTGCCGACGGACGCCCTCACCAAGGGCGGGCTGCCGACGTCGTCCCTGCCGACGTCCTCCCTGCCGACCAAGGGTCTGCCGCTGGGCGGCTGAGCGCCCGGCTGTGAACGCCGACGGGGTCCAGGTGCCTCTCCTGGGCCCCGTCGGCTTGTGCGCCGTCGGGACGGGCGGGCTACGCGCTCAGGCGGGCCACCGCTGCTCGCACTCGTTCGTCCGTCGCCGTGAAGGCCACGCGGACGTGGTTCTTCCCCGCCTCGCCGTAGAAGTCGCCCGGGGCCACCAGGATGCCCCGGTCGGCCAGGTGGGCGACCGTGGTCCAGCAGGACTCGCCGCGGGTGGCCCAGAGGTAGAGGCTCGCCTCGCTGTGTTCGATGCGGAAGCCGTCGGCGAGGAGCGCCGCGCGGAGCGCCGCGCGGCGGGCGGCGTAGCGCTCGCGCTGCTCGTGCACGTGGGCGTCGTCGCCGAGCGCGGCCACGACCGCCGCCTGCGTCGGCGCGGAGGTCATCATGCCGCCGTGCTTGCGGATCTCCAGCAGCGGGCCCAGGACGGCCGGGTCGCCGGCGGCGAAGGCCGCGCGGTAGCCCGCCAGGTTGGACCGCTTGGAGAGGGAGTGGACGGCGACGATGCCGTCGTAGGAGCCGCCGTTGACGTCCGGGTGCAGGACCGAGACCGGGTCGGCCTCCCAGCCCAGCTCCAGGTAGCACTCGTCGGAGAAGACGAGGACGTCGTGGGCGCGGGCCCAGGCGACGATGTCCGTGAGCTCCTGCCGGGAGAGGACCTTGCCCGTGGGGTTGGACGGCGAGTTCAGCCAGAGCAGCTTCAGGCCGGCCGGGTCCAGGTCGCGCGGGTCGTCGTAGACCTCGTACTCGGCGCGGGCCAGGCGGGCGCCGACCTCGTACGTGGGGTAGGCCAGGCGCGGGTAGGCGACCTTGTCGCCGGGGCCGAGGCCGAGCTGGGTCGGCAGCCAGGCCACCAGCTCCTTGGAGCCGACGACCGGCAGGACGTG
This sequence comes from Streptomyces canarius, assembly GCF_014650735.1. NCBI lineage: Bacteria > Bacillati > Actinomycetota > Actinomycetes > Kitasatosporales > Streptomycetaceae > Streptomyces > Streptomyces canarius. The sequence goes on along the minus strand of NZ_BMVN01000022.1, from coordinate 25,304 downwards.
CCGGTGGGTGACCCCGCGCGCGCCCAGGCGGCGCTCCAGCCAGCCGGTGATCGCGTCGCGCAGGGCGGGGGTGCCCCAGACGGTCGGGTAGCCCGGGGAGTCGGCCGCGTCGATCAGGGCCTTCTGGACCAGCTCGGGGACCGGGTCGACCGGGGTGCCGACGGAGAGGTCGACGATGCCGTCCGGGTGGGCCGCGGCCGTCTTCTTGTACGGCTCCAGCTTGTCCCAGGGGAAGGTGGGAAGCCGGTCGGAGACTGCGGACACGGGAATCAGGCTCACTTTCGTACGGTGCGGCAAACGCCTCGGTCCCGTACGGCGCCGATCGGGCTGATCGGGCCGTACGGGACCGAGGCGGCGCGGCGCTGTGTGGCGGACGGCCGCTTGGTGCTCAGTCGGTCACTCGCCCTGCGGCGGCAGCGCGGCGACGAAGGGGTGGTCGCGCTCGATCAGCCCCAGCTTGCTGGCGCCGCCGGGCGAGCCCAGCTCGTCGAAGAACTCGACGTTCGCCTTGTAGTAGTCCTTCCACTCCTCCGGGACGTCGTCCTCGTAGAAGATCGCCTCAACCGGGCAGACCGGCTCACAGGCACCACAGTCGACGCATTCGTCCGGGTGGATGTACAAGGACCGCTGGCCCTCGTAGATGCAGTCGACCGGGCACTCCTCGATGCACGCCTTGTCCTTGACGTCGACACAAGGCTGCGCGATGACGTAGGTCACGCTGTCGTTCCTCCTCGATAGGGCGCTGGCGGGCCTCCTCAGGCTCCGCCGCCTGGCGCGCGGGAGCGCGGCGTCGTCGATGCCCGCCCCTAGTATCTCCGTTCCGGAGCATGATCCGAACAGGAGGGGTGAACTGACCAGTGGAAATCTCGGCGAAAGGACGCCTGGAGGTCCGAATCACCCCCGCTGACGTGGGGAAACGGGTCTCTGTACGGCGGTTGGGCGAACCCGGTGGCGGACCGGAGAAGTTCACTGACACGGTGGGTGTTCTCACATCATGGGACGGTGGCGTGCTCATGATCACACGGCGGGACGGCGAACGGGTCCGGATCCCGCAATCCGCGCTGGTCGCCGGGAAGGTCGTGCCCGCCGCCCCGGCGCGGCGCAGGGGGCCCGCCGCCACGTACCCGGAACTCGTGCGGGTCTCCTCCCGGGCGTGGCGGCCGGTGGAGAGCGAGCGGCTGGGCGAGTGGGAGCTGCGGGCGGCCGGCGGGTTCACACGGCGCGCCAACAGCGTGCTGCCGCTCGGGGACCCCGGGCTTCCGCTCGACGCGGCCCTGGCGGCCGTACGACGCTGGTACGGCGAGCGCGGCCTGCCCGCGTACGCGCAGACCGCGACCGGCGCCGAGGGCACGCAGGAGATGCTGTGCGCGGAGCTGGAGCGGCGCGGCTGGGTCCGCGAGGTGACCGCCGAGCTGTGGACCGGGGCCCTGGCGCCGGTCGCGGACCGGGCCGGGGGCGCGGGGGTGGTCCTGTCCCGGGCGGCGGACGAGGCGTGGCTCGCGCGGTACCAGCGCAAGGGGGTGAGCGAGGTGGCCCTGCGGGTGCTCGGCTCCGGGCCGTCGGTGTGGTTCGCCTCCGTGCCCGGCGCCGGGGAGGGCGAGCCGCCGGCGGCGATCGGGCGGTGTGTCGTGGACGGACGGTGGGCCGGGTTCGCCGCCGTCGAGGTGGACCCCGGCCGGCGGCGGCAGGGGCTGGCCACCGAGGTCATGGCCGCGCTGGCCCGGCGCGCGCTGGAGGAGGGCGCCTCGGCGGCCTGGCTCCAGGTGGAGACCGACAACGACTCCGCCCGAGCCCTCTACCGCGCCCTGGGCTTCACCCCCCACCACGCCTACCACCACTACCGGGCCCCCGAGGAGCAGGACCTGCCGGAACAGCCCCCCGCCACCGCCGACCGGCCCTCGCCGGCGGATACGCCCGAGACACGGCCCCTGCCGGAGGACGCCCCCGAGACCGGGCCCCTGCCGAAGGGCACCCCCGAGACCGAGTCCCTGCCGACGGGCACCCCCGAGACCAGGCCCCGGCCAGAAGGCACCCAGGAGACCGAGCCCCTGCCTGAGGACAGCCCCGAGACCCGGTCCCTGCCGGGCGACAACCCCGAGACCCCGGACCCAGGCAAGTGACGCGCCCAGTACCCGCCCCCAGCAAGGCGACATGCCCAGCGGCCGGACCCGCGCGAGCGACCGCCCCGGTGGCCGGACCCGCACGAGCAGCCACCCAGACGGCCCGACCCACGCGCGCAACCACCCCGGCGGCCGGACCCACCCGAACAACCACCCCGGTGGCCGGACCCGCACGAGCAGCCACCCAGACGGCCCGACCCACGCGCGCAACCACCCCATCAGCCCGACCCACCCGAACAACCACCCCGGTGGCCGGACCCGCGCGAGCAGCCACCCAGGCGGCCCGACCCACGCGCGCAACCACCCCATCAGCCCGACCCACCCGAACAACCACCCCGGCAGCCCGACCCAGCCCGCCGACAGGCCCAGCAGCCCGACCCGGCCGGGTAGCCACCGTGGCGGCCGGGCGCAGCCCAGCGGCCACCCGGCGTCCCGGGCGCCGCAGGTATCCCGCTTCGCGGGGCCGTAGAACGCGCCGTGGAAGGGCATGAGGCTGCCATGAGTCATCCGTATCTGCCGCCCCCGTACCCTCCCTCCGAGGACCGCTCCGCCGAGTTGCGGCGGCGGTTCGCAGAGGAAGCGCGGTCCGAGCGGCCGGACCTGTCGGCGCTGTGTCTGCTGATCGGCGCGGTGACGGACGGCTCGCTGGACGAGGCCGGCATCGACGCCGCGCAGGCGGAGCTGGACCGGCTGGCGGGCGAGCTGCCGTTCCGGCCGGGCGGGCCACGGGCGTGGGCGGAGGCCGTACGACGGCTGCTCGGCACCCGCCACGCGTTCCACGGGACGCCGGGCGACTACCAGCGGCTGGAGTCCTCCCTGCTGCACGAGGTGCTGCGGCGACGGCGCGGGCTGCCGATCCTGCTGTCGGTGGTGTGGCTGGAGGTCGCGCGCCGGGCGGGCGCCCCCGTGTACGGCGTCGCGCTGCCGGGGCACTTCGTGGTCGGGTTCGGGGCGGCGGCGGAGCAGGTGCTGGCCGATCCGTTCGACGGTGGTCGGGTGCTCACCGGGCCGGACGCCGAGCTGCTGGTCGTGGGTGCCACGGGCACGTCCCTGGACCCCTCGATGCTGGAGCCGGCGCCGCCCCTGGAGGTCGTCCAGCGCGTCCTGAACAACATCCGGGCGTGGGCGGCGGCCCGGCCGGAGCGGTCGGACGTCGCGCTGCGGGCGGTGGAGCTGGCGCTGCTCATACCCTCGCACCCGGCACGCCTGCGCTACGAGCGCGGGCAACTGCTGGTGCAGCGCGGCGAGTTCGTCGCGGGTGCCGAGGAACTACAGCACTACGCCGACCTGATCGAGGTGGTGGACGAGTCGGCGGCCCGCAAGGTCCGGCAGGAGGCGCGCACGGCGAGGTCCAAGCTCAACTGAGACCGGGGTGGTCCCTCACAGCCACCCCTTGTCCCGGGCGATCCGTACCGCCTCCGCCCGGTTGCGCGCGGCCAGCTTCTGGATGGCGGTCGACAGGTAGTTGCGGACCGTGCCCTGGGACAGGTGCAGTGCCTGGGCGAGTTCGGCGTTGGTGGAGCCGTCGGCCGCCGCGCGGAGCACCTCGCGTTCGCGCTCGGTGAGCGGGTTGGCGCCCTCGGCGAGCGCGGCGGCGGCCAGCGTGGGGTCGATGACCCGCTCGCCGGCCAGCACCTTGCGGATCGCCTCGGCGAGCTGCGCGGCCGGGGCGTCCTTGACGAGGAAGGCGTCGGCGCCCGCCTCCATGGCGCTGCGCAGGTAGCCGGGGCGTCCGAAGGTGGTCAGGACGACCAGCTTGACCCCCGGATGTTCGCGGTGCACCCGGGCCGCGGCCTCGATGCCGGTGCAGCCGGGCATCTCGATGTCGAGCAGCGCGACGTCCACGCCGTGCGCGCCGACGGCCGCGAGCACCTCGTCACCGCGCGCCACCTGGGCGACGACCTCGATGTCGTCCTCCAGGCCGAGCAGCGCGGCCAGCGCCTCGCGGACCATCGACTGGTCCTCGGCGAGGAGGACCTTGATCATGCTCGTCATGCCCCGGATCCTATGTCCGCCCCGGCGGCCATGGGCACGCGGGCGACGAGCCGGAACCCGTGCCCGACCCGGCCCGCCTCCAGGCTGCCGCCGGCCTTCTCCAGGCGCTCGGTCAGCCCGGTCAGGCCATTGCCGGGCCCCTTTCCCGAGCCCCCGCTCCCGCTGTCCTCGACGGAGAGTTCGAGCACCGGTCCGTCCAGGGTCTGACGGCGCAGCAGCCGTACGACGCAGCGGTCGGCGCCGCTGTGCCGGACCACGTTGGTGACCGCCTCGCGCAGCGCCCAGGCCAGCGCGGACTCGGCCTCCCCGGGCACGCCGGCGAGGTCGGGTTCGGCGGGCACCTCGGCGACGACCCCGGCGGCGGTCAGCGCGACCTGGGCGCCGGCGAGTTCGGCGGCGAGCCGGGGCCGCCGGTAGCCAGTGACGGCCTCCCGGACGTCCACCAGGGCCTGCCGGCTGACCTGCTCGATGTCGGCGACCTGCTGGGCCGCCTTGTCGGGGTGGTCGGGCAGCATCCGGCCGGCCAGCTCGCTCTTGAGCGTGATCAGCGACAGGGAGTGGCCGAGGAGGTCGTGCAGGTCGCGGGCGAGGCGGAGCCGCTCCTCGTTGGCGGCGAGCTGGGCGACGGTGGCCCGCGCCTTGCGCAACTCGATCGTGGTGCGCACCAGTTGTCCGACACCGACCATCGCGAACCCGATGAGCACGACGAGGAGCAGCAGGCCACGGGCCTCCTTCTCGTTCGAGTGCAGCCCGACGAGGTACATCAGCGCGGCCGTCGCCGGGATCGCCCAGTACGACGCCCGGACCGGCAGGGTGGCCCCGCAGGCCACCGACAGGTAGACGAAGAGGCCGAGCCAGGCGCTGCCGAGGGTGTAGGCGAGGACGGGGGCCAGGACGGCCAGGACCGCGATGAGGCCGACGACGGTCCGGGGCGCGAAGGACCGGCCCATGTTGCGGAAGACCAGCGCCAGGTAGACCCCGACGAACGCGGCCAGGCCGAGGGAGCCGGCGAGGGTGGCGCGCGCGGTGTGGTGGCCGCCGACCAGGTCGCCGACCGGCGAGCTGAGGAAGACCAGCCACACGCCGATCCACAGCACCTTGGCCGGCACGTCCCGCCGGGTGCGGGGGCGCTGGCCCAGCCGGACCTGGTGTTCCGGCGGCTTCTGGCCGGTCAGGGGGTCTTCCGTCATCGCGCTCACGCCTTCAGCGTGTCCTTCCGGTACAGCCAGGCCGCGCCGCCCGCGAAGAGGACGAAGTAGACGGCGAGGACGGCGATGTCCGCCGCGTGCGGGGCCTGGCTCTGCTCGATCGCCCGTCCCAGGGCAGCGTACGCGTGCGTGGGGAGCCACTTGGCGATGTCCTGGAGGACCTGCGGGAAGGTCGCGGACGGTATCCACAGGCCGCCGAGGAGCGACAGGCCGAAGTAGACGATCATCGTGATCGGGCGGACCGCGTCCCCGGAGGCGAGGTAGCCGATGGCGACGCCGAGCGCGGCGAAGACGAGGCTGCCGGCCCAGATGACCCCGGTGAGCGCGAGCCACTGCCAGGCGTCCAGGCGTACGTGCTTGACGCCGGCGGCGACGGCGAACACCACGACGATGGCCGGCAGGCTCACCACGGCGGCGCTCGCGGTCTTGGCGAGGACGTAGCCGCGTCCGGGCAGCGGGGTCAGCCGTAGCTGCCGTACCCAGCCGCTCTCGCGTTCCTTGGCGATGCGCTCGCTGTTGCCCATCAGGACGGCGGTCAGGGCGCCGAAGGAGGCCATGGAGACCATCAGGTAGGTGGCGACGGTCAGACCGGTGCCGTCGACCCGCTCGGCCGAGCCGGCGCTGCTGGAGAAGATCAGGTAGATGATCGAGGGGTAGAGCACCGAGAAGAACAGGAATTTCCTGTTCCGCAGGGCGCGGGCCAGTTCGAGCTTGATGAGGGCGTTCACGACTGCTTGGCCTCCTCGGCCTCCGTGATGGCGACGAAGGCCTGCTCCAGACCGAGCCCGGCGACTTCGAGGTTGCGGGGGTAGACACCGAGGCCGTAGAGGGCGTGGACGGTCGCGTCGGCGTCGGCTGACTGGATGCGGACGGTCTGGCCCGATACGTCGATCGAGGTGAGGAACGGCAGCCCGCGCAGGGCGCCGGTGTCGATCTCGCCGGCCAGGTCGAAGGAGATCCGCCGCGCGCCCGCCTTGGCCTTGATCTCGGCGGCCGTGCCGTCGGCGAGGAGCCGGCCCCGGTGCAGCACCAGGACCCGGTCCGCGATGGCGTCGGCCTCTTCCAGGTAGTGGGTGGCGAAGAGGACCGTACGGCCCTGGTCGGCCTGTTCTCGCATGGTGGCCCAGAAGGCCTGGCGGGCGGCGACGTCCATGCCGGTGGTCGGCTCGTCCAGGATGATCAGATCGCTGTCGCCGGCCGTGGCGAGGGCGAACCGGACCCGTTGCGCCTGGCCGCCGGAGAGCTTGTCCACCTTGCGGTCGGCGATCTGGGCGATGCCCGCCCGGGCCAGCACGTCGGAGACCGGGTACGGCCGCGGGTGCAGGGAGCAGGCCAGCTTCACCAGTTCGGTGACGGTGACGCCGTCCATCAGGCCGCCGCTCTGGAGCATCGCCCCGACCCGGCCGGCCACGATCGCCTCGCGGGGGCTGCCGCCGAACAGGCTCACCGTGCCGCCGTCGGCGTGCTTGAGCCCGAGGAGCAGGTCCAGGGTGGTGGACTTGCCGGCCCCGTTCGGGCCGAGGAGGGCGACGGTCTCGCCCGGGTACAGCCGGAGCGAGAGGCCGTCGACGGCCCGCACGCTCCCGTACGTCTTGGTCACCTGGTCGAACCCGACCACCGGGGTGGTGGCCGGTGCCGCTGTCGTCGTCATGCCGTCCATGCTGGCGGCGGGGGCCCGGGAGCGGGCAGTGTCGGGGGTCCTGAGTGCCGCATGACAGATGTCACGCGGTGCGGGTGACGGACACGGCGAGGGGGCGCCCCCTGGACAAGGGCGCCCCCGGAAGCAGCCGGCTAGCTCGGGTTGGTGTCGATGACCCCGACCCGCTCCGCCTCCGTCTTGCCCCGCAGGGCCTGGCGCAGCGCGCCGACCACGTCCTGCGGCAGGACACCGCGCTTCCCGGTCGCGGTCTGGATCTGCACGCCGTCGAAGGTGGTGCCGTAGGCCTCCTTGAGCGCGCCCAGGTCGTACGTGTCCACGAGCTTGCCGTCCACGGCCTTGAAGCCGAGGATCTTCGGCAGCGACAGCGGACCGAACCGGATGACGTGCGCCGCGTCGGTCTGCACCTTGACGATGCCGGACATCGCGGGCTTCGCGAAGTCGTTCATCACCCGGTCCACCTCGGCGTTCGAGACCGTCGGCTGCTTGATGGTGGTCGGCACGGTGACCGGGGGCGTGCTGCCCGTCTCCACCAGCGTGCGGTACGCCTGTTCGACCGCCGTGGTCGAGCGGCCCGCGTCGATGGCCTTGCCCGCCTTGCCGTAGACCGCCACGGCCTTGCCGCCGGACTCGAACTTGATGGTGCCGTCCGTGGCCGAGCCCGAACCGCCGCCGGCCTGCTGGAGCGCGGCCTGGAGCTTCTCCTCGTCCACCGGCATGACCGGCTCGACCACGCGCTTCTGCCCGAAGAGGGAACCGACGACGTGGACCGGGTTGTAGTCGCTCTTCGCGGCCCCGCTCACCGTGGCCTGGTAGTCGAACTGGAGACCGGCGTTCTCCGGCGTGAGGGTGACCGTCCTGCCGCCCACGGCCAGCTTCAGCGGCTTGTTCACCCGGCTGCCGAAGGCGTCGTCCAGCTTCTTGACGGCGTCGTCGCGGGTGCCGCCGCCGATGTCGACACCGAGCACGGTGGTGCCCTTGGGCACGTCGGTGTGGTTCATCAGCAGTCCGGCGCCGTAGGCACCGCCCGCCACGACGAACACGCCGACGACGAGCAGCATCAGCTTGCTGCGGCCCTTCTTCTTCGGCTTGCCCGCCGCCTTGGGCGCGGCGGCCGGCTCCGGCTTGGCCGCCGTGGGCGCCGCCGGGCCGCCGGGCTGGGTGCCGAACGGGGGCTTGCCGGCGTTCGGGACGACCGGGATGCCGCTGGTGACGGTGTGTCCGGAGACGTTGTCGGCGGACGGGGGCCGGTATCCGGGCGTGCCCGGCTCCGGGGCCGGCTTCTGCGGGGTGAGGATCGCGGTGTCGTCGCTGAGCCCGCCACCGGGGCCACGGCCCGCCGGGCCGCCGGGGTTGACCCCCGGACCGCCGGCACCGCCGGGTCCGTTGAAGCCGCCCGCCACGCCGGGCGCGTCGAGATCGGCGATGTCGGCGAGGGCGCTGCGCGCCGGCGGGGTGCCCTGGCCGCCGAAGCCGGCGCCCGCCGGGCCGTCGAAGGGCTCGCCCGGCCCCATGCCGACGCCACCGGCGGCCGGCGGGACCAGGATGCCGTCGCCGGTCACCGGGCCGCTGGTGGGACCGGCCGGTCCGCCCTGCGGGCCGCCGGGGCCGCCATGGCCACCGGGTCCGTCGAAGCCGCTGGCGCCGCCGGGACCGCCGTTCCCACGGGCACCGCCCGCGGCACCGCCGTAGCTGTCGTGCCCGTTGGCCCCGGCCGCACCGGCGCCGTAGCCGGCCTGACCGCCTACGCCCGCCGCACCGGCACCATAGCCGTCCTGACCGCCGACGCCCGCCGTGCCCGTGCCGAAGTCGTCCTGGCCGCCGTTCTCCGAGAAGTACGGCAGGTCGTCACGGCGGGGCTCGTCGGAGCCGGGGGAGCCGGGCCGGGAGCCGCCGCCGAGGGGGCCCGCGGTCAGGGCCTCGGTCACGTCGAAGGAGCCGGTGCCGCCCCCGTGGCCCGGGGCGACCGGGCCGCCGGTGGCGCCGGGCAGGCCCTTGCCGTTCGTGCCGCCGGGGCGGGGACCGCCGGGCGCGCTCATGGAGCCGACCACGCCACCGGGACGGCCGCCGCCGGGGCGTGCGCCGGTGGTACCGGCCGCACCCGAAGCTCCCGGACCACTCGAACGGGCACCCGACACGCCGGAGGAGGCGGGGGTGGCGGCGGAACCGCCGGACATCCCGGCGCCGTTCGTGCCGGCGCCGCCCGGACCGCCCTTGGGCGCGCCGGACTTGCGCGGCGCGAACCAGTCGCTGGTCTTCTCCTCCGCCTGGGCGGTGGGCTCGGCCGGGGCCTCGGCGGTACCGGCGGACGGCCGGTCGGCCACGGGCAGCGGCTCGGCGGCCGGCGCCTCCTCGGCGCCCTCGCCCTCCCCGACGGGCTTGCGCACGACGACCGGCGGGATGGGCCGGGACCCGGGGATGTTGATCCGGATCCGGGTCGTCAGCGTGGTCTCGGTCTTCTTCTCCTCCGGCCGCGTGCCCGAACGGCCCGCGCCCGTACCGTCGTCGGAAGCCATGGGGGTCCCGTACGGCGGCGTGCCGGAGGGGTATGCGGCTCCGCCGCGCCCGTTGGGCCCGGAGGACGGAGTGTCAGTTTCACGACTCAAGGCAGGTTCTCCCGGTTGGCTCCGCCGCCCGTTTCGACCTCAGCTGGGGGTGCCCCCTGTTCGAGCGCAGTCGAGAACTTGGGGGAGGCTCGGCGGCGCGCACCACCATACTGGCCACTTCTGGCGCGTATCCCATGACCGTCGAGGAAACCCACACCGGACTCGCATCCGCGCCGCACGGCGAAGTGGTACGTCACTTGCCAAGTCGGGCGGGGCCGCCGCGCGGTTGCCGTCCCGCGCCAACGGTGGCGCAGATCACAGCGAGGGCCATGCCGCCGAGCAGGTACAGATAGGAACTGCCGCCCGCGCCGAAGAGGTAGTCGCCCTCCGGGCGCGTGGTGGTGAGCAGGAGGACGGCGACGACCCAGCCCGCCGCCGGCGCGACCGCCCCGCCCCGGCCGCCGGTGGCGTACGCGCCGCCGAGGAACAGTCCGGCGGCGCCCGCGAGCGCGAGCAGCAGCCCGCCGGGGAACCAGGCCGCCTGGAGGAGGGCCCCGGCCAGGCCCGTAACGGCGCCGAGCAGGAACAGGCCGACGAGGGCGGCGGCCCGTCCCGCGGAGGGCGGGCGCAGCGGCTGGGCGAGCAGGGAGCCGTTCCCGCCGTCGCTCATGACGCCTCCCCGAGGTCGAGGCCGGCGAAGAGGTCGGTCTCCCCGCGCTGTCCCGGGCCGCGCACCAACTCGTAGTACTCGGTGGTGAACAGCGGCTGGGCGAGGGCGTTGGAGAGCGCGAAGTACGGCTCGGCGACCTCGATCTGGGTGGCGTGGGCGCGCATGGCGGCGGCCTTGGCCGCGGCGTACGCGGTGCCGTCGATCGTGGTGGTGATCCGCTCGTCGGCCACCACGCCGGGTACGTCGTCCACGGCGGCGCCCTTGTCGAACGGCAGTGCGGACAGCTCGTCCTGGAGGCGTGCGAAGGCCGCGTCGGCGACGGAGCGCGGGACGCGGTTCCAGTACACCTTGGCGATCCGGTGGCCGCGTTCGGCCGCGAGGTCGACCGCGCGCATGGCGACGCGGTGGGCCTGGACGTGGTCCGGGTGGCCGTAGCCGCCGTCGTCGTCGTACGTCACGAGGACCTGGGGGCGGACCTCCAGGATCACCTCGGCGAGCCTCCCGGCGGCCTCGTCGAGGTCGGCCCGCCAGAAGCAGCCGGGGTCGTCGTTGTCGGCGAGGCCCATCATGCCCGAGTCGCCGTACCGCCCGGCGCCGCCGAGCAGCCGGGCGTCCGTGACGCCGAGCGCGGACACGGCCGCGGCCAGCTCGCCGCGCCGGTGCGCGCCCAGCGCGGCACCCGTCAGGTGCCGCAGCTCAGGCGGGATGACCTCGCCCCGCTCCCCCAGGGTGCAGGTGACCAGGGTCACATGGGCACCCTCGGCCGCGTACCGGGCCATGGTCGCGCCGTTGTTGATCGACTCGTCGTCCGGGTGCGCGTGCACCAGGAGAAGACGCCGGGAGGGCAGTTCCGTCATGGCCACCACCCTACGAGGTTCTCCCGCCCGGCCCCGCGACGCCGGCCGTCAGAACTTGATGCTGCCGATCATGCTCGCAACGTTGGTCGTCAGCTCGCTGATCGTGGGAGCCACGGTCGAGGAGGAGAGATAGAAGCCGAGCAGGATGCAGACGACCGCGTGGCCGCCCTTCAGCCCTGACTTCTTGATCAGCAGGAAGACGATGATCGCCAGCAGCACCACCGCCGAAATCGAGAGTGCCACGGCGGCTCACCTCCAAAGATCCCAGGGGACGCGGGTTCCAGATCAGTAGAGCAATTCCATGCAGACGACAGCAGGTTCCTACCCACTCTGCGGTAGTGATCATAACTATCCGTACTCGCGCATCGATCGGCGCACAGCCGCACAAGGGGGCGCATGGCCAATATGGTCGGGGTATGACGACCGAGGCTGACTCCTTCCCCCGTCGGCACGCCCGGACCCAGCGGTTCACGCTCGGCGCGCCGCGTGCGTTCACCGTGGCACCCGACGGTTCGCGTGTCGCGTTCCTGCGTTCCGGCTCGGGCACCGACCGGGCCAACTCCCTGTGGGTCATGGATCTTCCGGGAGGTGCGGAGCGCCTGGCGGCCGACCCGCGCGCGCTCCTCCAGGGCGCCGCCGAGGAACTCTCGGCCGAGGAGCGGGCGCGCCGCGAGCGCAGCCGCGAGGGCGGCGCCGGGATCATCGGCTATGCCACCGACAGCGCCCTGGAGTTGGCGTCTTTCGCCTTGTCAGGGCGGCTTTTCGCGGCGGAGCTGCGCGCCGGGACGGCACGCGAACTCCCCGTCCCCGGTCCGGTGATCGACCCGCGTCCGGCGCCCGACGGCCGGCACATCGCGTACGTCGCCGGGGGCGCGCTGCGGGTCGTGGGCGCCGGGGGCGACGGCGACCGGGCGCTGGCCGAGCCGGAGTCGGCGGACGTCTCCTACGGCCTCGCGGAGTTCATCGCGGCGGAGGAGATGGCGCGTTCGCGGGGCTTCTGGTGGGCGCCGGGATCGGACCGGCTGCTCGTGGCACGCGTGGACGACACGCCGGTACGGCGGTGGTGGATCTCCGATCCGGCCCACCCGGACCGTGAGCCGGCCGGCATCCGGTACCCGGCCGCGGGCACCCCCAACGCGGACGTCCGCCTGTTCGTGTACGGGCTGGACGGGACGCGCACGGAGGTGGTCTGGGACCGCCCGCGCTACCCGTATCTGGCACGTGTGCACTGGTCAGAGGCGGGTGCGCCGCTGCTGCTGGTGCAGGCGCGGGATCAGCGAAGCCAGCTCTACCTGGCGGTGGACCCGGATTCCGGGGCCACGCGGATGGTGCACGCCGATGAAGATCCAACTTGGCTGGAACTGTTCGCCGGTGTGCCCTGCTGGAGCCCCTCGGGGCAGCTTGTCCGTATCGCGGACGAGGGGGGCGCACGAGTCCTGGCGGTCGGCGAACGTCCCTTGACCAGCGGTCAGTTGCATCTGCGGGCGGTTCTGGACGTGGGTGCGGACGACGTACTGGTTTCCGCCTCCTCCGGGCCGGAGGCCGAGGCGCCGGAAATTGGCGAAGTCCATGTGTACCGGGTGAACGAACTGGGCGTGGAGCGCCTGTCGCGGGAACCCGGTGTGCACTCGGCGGTGCGCTCCGGGAACGTGACCGTCCTCGTGTCGGCCGCGCTGGACCGGCCGGGCGCCCGGGTCCAGGTGCTGTGTGACGGAAAACAGACGGCTACTGTCCGGTCGTACGCCGAAGATCCTGGTTTGTCCCCCCGAGTGACCCTCACCCAAGGGGGCGCACGCCGAATTCCGTGCGCCGTGCTTATGCCACGGGACTACCCCGGTGACACTCCCCTGCCGGTTCTCCTGGACCCCTACGGCGGTCCGCACGGCCAGCGCGTGGCCGCCGTGCACAACGCCCACCTCACCTCCCAGTGGTTCGCCGACCAGGGCTTCGCGGTGGTCGTCGCCGACGGACGGGGCACCCCGGGCCGCTCGCCCGCCTGGGAGAAGTCGATCCGGGACGACGTGGCGGCGGTCGTCCTCCAGGACCAGGTCGACGCCCTGCACGCGCTCGCCGAGCGGTACCCGCTGGACCTGACCCGGGTGGCGATCCGGGGCTGGTCCTTCGGCGGCTACCTGGCGGCGCTGGCGGTGCTGCGCCGCCCGGACGTCTTCCACGCGGCGGTGGTCGGCGCGCCGGTCACCGACCTCAGGCTGTACGACACCCACTACCAGGAACGCTATCTCGGCGACCCGAACGAGCAGCCGGAGGTGTACCGGCGCAACTCGGTGATCGACGACGCCGGCCTGGTCGACCCCGCCGAGCCGCACCGCCCGATGCTGGTCGTCCACGGGCTGGCGGACGACAACGTGGTCGTCGCGCACTCCCTGCGCCTGTCCTCCGCGCTGCTGGCCGCCGGCCGCCCGCACGAGGTGCTGCCGCTGTCCGGGGTGACCCACATGACCCCGCAGGAGACGGTCGCGGAGAACCTGCTCCTGCTCCAGCTGGACTTCCTCCGACGCTCCCTGCCCCGGCCCGCGGACGCCGGTGAACCGCGTTAACACACAGGCAACTTCACGGAAGCTGTGCCGCTATACGGACACGGCATCCTGAAGGACGTACGGCCGTGCGGGTGCCGTGAACGGGCCGGGGTGCGCCATGTCACCCCGGCCCGTTGCCGTTGTGCCGGGACTCCTCCGGCGGCACCACCTGTTTCTCCTCCGCGAAGTGACAGGCCGAGGGGTGCGCGGCGGGACCGGCCGCGTCGCGGAAGGCGGCCGGCACGGCGAGCGGGGGGACCTCCACGACGCAGCGTTCCCGGGCTTTCCAGCAGCGGGTGCGGAACCGGCAGCCGGAGGGGATGTCGGCGGGGGAGGGCACGTCGCCGGTGAGGATGATCCGTTCGCGGTGTTCGCGGGCGTCGGGATCGGGTACGGGGACGGCGGAGAGCAGGGCCTGGGTGTAGGGGTGGGTGGGGTGGTCGTAGATCTCGCTGTCGCGTCCGGTCTCCACGATGCGGCCCAGGTACATCACGGCGACGCGGTCGGAGATGTGGCGGACGATGGACAGGTCGTGGGCGATGAAGAGGTAGGAGAGGTCGAACTCCTTCTGGAGGCGGGCGAGGAGGTTGACGACCTGGGCCTGGACGGAGACGTCGAGGGCGGAGACGGGTTCGTCCGCGACGATGATCTCGGGGCGCAGTGCCAGTCCGCGGGCGATGCCGATGCGCTGGCGCTGGCCGCCGGAGAACTGGTGGGGGTAGCGGTTGACGTACTCGGGGTCGAGGCCGACGACGTCCAGCAGTTCCCGGACCCGGCGGCGCCGGTCGCCCTTGGGGGCCGCCTCGGGGTGGATGTCGTAGGGCTCGCCGATGATGTCGCCGACCGTCATGCGGGGGTTGAGGGAGGTGTACGGGTCCTGGAAGACCATCTGGATGTTGCGGCGCACGGCTTTGAGGGCCTTGCCGGACAGCCGGGTGATGTCCTCGCCCTTGAACGTGATGGTGCCGGCGGTGGGTCGTTCGAGGCCGCACAGGAGTCTGGCGACGGTGGACTTGCCGCAGCCCGATTCGCCGACGATGCCGAGGGTTTCGCCCTGGGCGAGGGTGAAGTCGACGCCGTCGACGGCCCTGACCGCGCCGATCTGCTTCTTGAACAGGATGCCCCGGGTCAGCGGGTAGTGCTTGACCAGGCCGCTGACTTCGAGAATCGGTTCAGCCATCGAGGCACTCCCTCCAGAAGTGGCAGGCGCTGCCCCGCTCGTCGGACACCTCGTACAGCGGGGGCTCGTCGGTGCGGCAGACGTCCCTGGCCATGGGGCAGCGGGGGTGGAAGGAGCAGCCGGGCGGGATGTGTGTCAGGTTCGGTGGCAGGCCCTTGATGGCGTAGAGCTGCCGGCCCTTGTGGTCGAGGCGGGGGATGGAGTCCAGCAGGCCCCGGGTGTAGGGGTGGGCGGGGGCTTTGTAGAGGTCGTGGACGGGGGCGGTTTCCACGATCCGTCCCGCGTACATCACGGCGATCCTGTCGGCGACGTCGGCGACCACGCCCAGGTCGTGGGTGATGAGGATCAGTCCCATGCGGTACTCGCGCCGGAGGTCCGCGAGGAGGTCCATGACCTGGGCCTGGACGGTGACGTCGAGGGCGGTGGTGGGTTCGTCGGCGATGATGAGGGCCGGTTCCAGGGCCAGCGCCATGGCGATCATGATGCGCTGGCGCATCCCGCCGGAGAACTGGTGCGGGTAGTCGCGCACCCGCTGGGCGGCGGCCGGGATCCGCACCCGCTCCATCAGCTCCACGGCCCTCGCGCGTGCCTCCTTGCGCGACATGCCTCGGTGGACGACGAACATCTCCCCCAGCTGGTCCCCCACCGTCATCACCGGGTTGAGGGCGGACAGGGCGTCCTGGAAGATCATCGCCATCTCGGTGCCCCGGATCCTCCTGCGCTCCTCGCCCTTCAGCGTCAGCAGGTCCCGGCCCCGGAACAGGATCCGCCCCTGGGTGATCCGCCCGGGCGGTGTGTCGAGGATGCCCATCACGGCCTGCGCGGTGACCGACTTCCCCGACCCCGACTCCCCCAGCACCGCCAGGGTCTGACCCGCGTCGACGGCGTAGTCGACTCCGTTGACGGCGTGGGCGATCCCGTCGCGGGTGTGGAACTCCACGTGCAGGTCGCGTACGTCGAGCAGCACGGCGGACCTCACCTCAGCTTCGGGTCGAGGGCGTCGCGGACCGCGTCGCCGAGCATGATGAACGCCAGCACCGTGACCGCCAGGGCGCCCGAGGGCCACAGCAGGGCGTGGGGGGCGTTGCGGATGTAGGGGGAGGCGGCGGAGATGTCGATGCCCCAGGAGACGCTGGGGGGTTTGAGGCCCACGCCGAGGTAGGACAGGGTCGCCTCCAGCGCGATGTAGGTGCCCAGCGCGATGGTCGCCACCACGATCACCGGGGCGATGGCGTTCGGCGCGATGTGCCGCAGCAGGATGCGGGAGTCGGAGGCGCCCAGGGCACGGGCGGCCTGGACGTAGTCGTTCTGCTTGGCGGTGATGACCGAGCCGCGCGCGATGCGGGAGATCTGCGGCCAGCCGAGCAGCACCATGAACCCGATGACCGGCCAGACCGTATTGGAGGTCACGACCGAGAGGAGGACGAGTCCGCCGAGGACGACCGGGATGGCGAAGAAGATGTCCGTGATCCGGGACAGCACCGCGTCCCACAGGCCCCCGAAGTAGCCCGCCAGCCCGCCCAGCACCGACCCGAACACCGACACCCCGAGCGTGGCCAGGACCCCGACCGTCACCGACGTACGGGCCCCGTACACGGTGCGCGTGTAGACGTCGCAGCCCTGACCGTCGTAACCGAAGGGGTGCCCGGGAGCCGAGCCGTCCTGCGCCCTGGCCAGGTCGCACGTGAGCGGGTTCCCGGAAGCGATGGCCGACGGCCAGACCGAGATGAACACCAGGAAGAGGATGACCAGGGCGGAGACGAGGAAGACCGGGTCGCGGCGCAGGTCCCGCCAGGCGTCCGACCACAGGGAACGCGGCCTGCCCGCCGGCCCCGTGCCCTCCGGGCCGCCCGGTGTCCGCTCCAGCGTGGCCGCCTCGCTCGCCGCGAGGTCCATCGCGCCGCCCATCCCGGTGCCGGCGATGGCACGCCCGGCCTCGTACGGCTGCTGCTCAGGCATAGCGGATCCTCGGGTCGAGTACGGCGTACAGGAGGTCGACGAGCAGGTTGGCGACCAGGAAGACCAGGACGAGCACGGTGACGAAGCCGACGACCGTCTGGGTGTTCTGGCGCAGGATGCCCTGGTAGAGCTGGTAGCCGACGCCGTGGATGTTGAAGATCCGTTCGGTGACGATCGCCCCGCCCATCAGCGCGCCGATGTCCGTGCCGATGAACGTGACCACGGGGATGAGCGAGTTGCGCAGCAGGTGCCGGGTGATGACCCGGCGCCGGGGCAGGCCCTTCGCGATGGCCGTACGGACGTAGTCCGCGCGCTTGTTCTCCGCGATGGAGGTGCGGGTCAGCCGGGTGACGTAGGCCAGGGAGACCGAGGCGAGGACCAGGCCCGGCACGATCAGCTCGCCGAAGGCCGCGTCCGGGGAGACGGACGGTTTGATCCAGGCCCACCGCACCCCGAGCAGCAGTTGGAGCAGCAGACCGGTGACGAAGGTGGGGACCGAGATCACCACCAGGGTGAGCAGCAGCACGGTGGTGTCGACGGGCCGGCCGCGCCTCAGGCCCGTGACGACGCCCAGCGTGATGCCGATGACGATCTCGAACAGGATCGCCACGATCGTCAGCCGGATGGTGACGGGGAACGCCGTGCCCATCAGCTCGGTGACCTTCTGCCCGTTGAACGCCGTACCGAAGTCGCCGGTGAACAGGTGCCCCATGTAGGTGAGGTACTGCTGCCAGACCGGCTTGTCCAAGCCGAACTCCCGCTTCAGCTGGGCCGCCGTCGCCGGATCGCACGCCCGCTCCCCGCACAGGCCGGCGACGGGATCGCCCATCACATTGACCATGAGGAAGATCAGCAGGGTGGACCCGACGAAGACCGGGACCATCTGGAGCAGTCGCCGGACGACATAGCGCCCCATGGCGGCTCAGCTGACCTTGATCTCGTTGTAGACGGGCACGCTGAACGGGTTGAGCGCCACGTCGGACAGCCGCTCGGAGTAGCCGGCGCTGCCGTTCTGGTACCAGAGCGGGATGGCGGCCATGTTGTCCCGGACGACCCCCTCGGCCTGCTGGAACAGCTTCACGGCCCTGGTCCGGTCGCTCTCGGCGTTGGCCCGGTCGACCAACTCGTCGAACTCCTTGTCCGACCACTTGCCGTCGTTGGAGGAGGCGTTCGTGTAGTACAGCGGCTGGAGGAAGTTCTGGATGAGCGGGTAGTCCATCTGCCAGCCCGCGCGGAACGGTCCGGTCATCTTGTGCTGCCCGATGCGGTTGCGGAAGTCGGCGAAGGTGCCGACCGGGTTGCCGACGCACGCCTTGTCGTTGCCAAGGGCGTTGTTGACGGAGTTGCACACGGCGTCCACCCACTCCTTGTGCGAGCCCGTGTCCGCGTTGTACGTGATCTTCACCTGGCCGCCGGGGATCCCGCCGCCCTCCTTGATCAGCTTCTTGGCCTCGTCCGGGTGGTACTCGCAGGCCTTGCCGCACAGGCCCTCCTTGAAGCCGCCGGCCACGCCGAGGACGGGCGAGGTCCAGTCGGTGGCCGGGGTGCGGGTGCCGTGAAAGATCGTCTCGGTGATCTGCTTCCGGTTGATCGCCATGGACAGGCCCGTGCGGACCTTCTCCGAGCCCGGCTTGTCCCACGCCTTGTCGTAGTAGGGGAAGGCGAAGGTCTGGAGGATGCCGGCCGGGGTGTTGATGTAGCGGTCGCCCAGGTCGGTCCTGACGTTCTTCAGCTGGGCGGCGGGCACGTCGTCCACCAGGTCGAGGTTGCCGGACATCAGGTCGGTGTAGGCGGTGTTGTTGTCGGTGTACACCTTCAGGTCGACCCCGCCGTTGCGTGCCTTGTCCGGACCCGGGTAGCCGTCCCACTTCCGCAGGGACATCCGAGACCCCTTCATATAGGAAGCGACCGTGTACGGACCGTTGCCGACCGGTTTCTTCCGCCAGGCCGCGTGGTCCGTGAAGAAGGCGCGCGGCAGCGGGGCGAAGGCCGCGTAGCCGAGGGTGTCCGGGAAGGTGGAGAACTTCTGGTTGAGCCGGACGGTGAAGGTGTGGTCGTCCACCACCTTCAGCCCGGACAGGGTGTCGGCGGTCTGCCTGCCGCCGCTGGGGTGGACCTTGTCGTAGCCGTCGATGTAACCGAAGAAGAGGGCGTTCTTCTGGTTGTTCCGCAGGCTCGCGCCGTAGTTCCAGGCGTCCACGAAGGAGCGGGCGGTGACCTTCTCGCCGTTGGAGAAGGTCCAGCCGGGCTTCACCTTGATGGTGAAGTTCCGCGAGTCGTCGGTGTCGATGGACCGGGCGAGCATGTCGGTGGCCTTGCCGGTCCTCGGGTCGTACTTCTTCAGGCCCCGGAAGATCATGTCGAGGACCTTGCCGCCCTGCACCTCGTTGGTGTTGGCCGGCTCCAGCGGGTTCTGCGGGTCGCCCCAGGAGGAGCTGAGCACCGCGCCCGAGGTGCCGCCGCCGCCTGAGCCGCCGCCCCCGCAGCCGGTGGCGGCGAGAGCCAGCGCCACCGCGCACACGGCCCCCCGGGCATGCGTGACTCCCCGCATGGCGTGCCTCCTCCGCGACATTGATCCACTACCGGTCAATATCGCTACATAAGGCATGTATCGCATGCCCGCCGCCCGATTGAGCGGCCTTTGGGGGAAGACGTCATCCGAATGCAGGCACCGCCCCCTCGGCCGCCTCGATGATCTTGGGCGACGAGCGCAATAGATCTTCGCGTAACGATGCCGAAACGTTGGATTGAGGCAGGCCGATGTACGCATGTCGACACTCCACCGTCCGCATATCGAACTCCTTGCCCGTTTAGTCCGATTGGCCCGATGTGAAGCACGGATTGATTACGGCGCGCTACCCGCGTAGCTACGGAACGATCAAGGAAGGGTAAAGAAGGTAAAGAGACAACCAAGGCGGCCGAGAATTTATTGACCTTGAATGAATTGCGTTGAAAAAGTCCGGCGTAGCCCGTAGGGGAGCGCCCTGCGGAGTCATCAGACCCTCCCTTGGGCCAGGAGCACCATGACCCCCCCAACTCCATCCGCGGCTGCCCCGCTTGAGGTGACCGACGAGACCGTCGAGAAGTCGATCACTTCGGACGGGTCGAAGGGCAGCGAGAGCCGGTCCCCCGGGCAGCTGGCCTGGCGCCGCTTCAAGCGGGACCGCGTTGGCGTCGCCTCGGCGATCATCGTGATCCTCTTCTTCGTGATCGGCCTCGCGGCGCCGCTCATAACCAAGCTGTACGGCAAGGACCCGTACACGACGTACGGCATCAACACGCCCGGACTGCTGGGCGACAACGGTCTCCCGGCGAAGCCGAACGGTGGCATCGACAGCGAGTTCTGGTTCGGCATCGACCCCCAGCTCGGCCGCGACGTCTTCTCGTTCCTGCTGTACGCGATCCGCAACTCGCTGCTGCTCGCGACGGCGATCACGGTGCTCATCATGATCGTCGGTGTGGTGATCGGCATCACGGCCGGCTACATCGGCGGCAAGACGGACTGGATCCTGGGCCGGGTCATCGACATCCTGCTCGCCTTCCCGCAGCAGCTGTTCTTCGTGGCGTTCACGCCCGTGGTCCTCAGCCTCTTCGTGGCCAGCAACGAGGACACGCCCACCTCGATCGTCGTGATCTCCCTGATCACCCTGCTGGTCGTCTTCGGCTGGGCCTCCATCGCCCGGCTGCTGCGCGGTCAGGTGCTGGCCCTGCGCGAGCGGGAGTTCGTCGAGGCCGCGAAGGTCACGGGCGCGTCTCCGGCCCGCATCATCTTCAAGGAACTGCTGCCCAACCTGTGGACGCCCATCCTGATCCAGGGCACGCTCCTGCTGCCCGCGATGGTCACCACGGAGGCGGGCCTCGCCTACCTCGGCGTCGGCATGCAGGACCCGACCCCCGACTGGGGCGTCATGATCGGGTACGCCGCCGGCTTCTACCAGGACGACTTCACCTTCCTGCTCTTCCCCGGCATCTCGATGGTGATCTTCGTACTGGCCTTCAACCTCCTCGGTGACTCGGTGCGCGACGCGCTCGACCCGAAGACCAAGCGCTGACTCCGGCCCTCCTTCAGGACCACGGCAAGGACGCCGGGGTGCCGGGCTTCTCTCATCAACCCACTTCAAGGCAGGATGCGATGTCCTTCTCGCGCAGAAACTTCCTGATAGCCACCGGTGTTGCCGCCGCCTCCAGCACCGTGCTGAGCGCGTGCAGCAGCGGCAACTCCAGCAGCACCGGCACCGGCAAGCAGGAAGCGGCCAAGGCCCACACCACCACCGTCAAGATCGGCACGGCGGCGGACTCGCAGGGCCCGGCTCCGGAGGTCTCCGGAGCCAAGAAGGGCGGCAAGGTCTACCTGCTGAACGACGACGACTTCTCGCACCTCGACCCGCAGCGCGTCTACTACGCGTGGAACTCGCTGGCCGTGATCGTCCTCGCCCGCACCCTGACCGGTTACAAGGTCGGCGACGACGGCTCCATGACCCTGGTCGGCGACCTCGCCACCGACACGGGCACCATGAAGGACGGCGGCAAGACCTGGTCCTTCACCCTGAAGGACGGCGTGAAGTGGGAGGACGGCTCCGACGTCACCGTCGACGACGTCCGCCACGGCTTCGAGCGCGCCTTCGCCAACTTCATCACCGAGGGCGCCGTGTACGCCCAGACCTGGCTGACGGGCACGCAGGAGTACCGCAAGTCCTACCCGGGTCCCTTCAAGGGCAACAAGCACCTCAAGTCGATCACGACGAGCGGGAAGACCATCACCTTCCACCTCGCCGAGGCGCGTCCGGACTTCAACTACGTCGTCGCGATGCACTCGTACGCGCCGAACCCGGTGAAGCACGACACCAAGCAGAACTACGACAAGAAGCCGTTCTCCAACGGCCCGTACAAGGTCAAGTCGCACCAGACCGACAAGTCGATGGTCCTGGTCCGCAACGAGCACTGGGACCCGAAGACGGACCCGATCCGCAACGCCTACCCGGACGAGTTCGACTTCACCTTCGGCATCGAGGCGGAGACCGCCGCCGACCGTCTGATCGCCGACTCGGGCAACGACCAGTACGCCGTGTCCTGGCGGACCGTCCCGCAGTCGAAGGTCCAGCAGGCCACCGCCAAGGCCAAGGACCGCCTCTTCGAGGACCTGAGCAGCGGCACCAGCGTCTACTGGATCAACCAGACCCGCGTCACCGACATCAAGGTCCGCGAGGCCATCATCAAGGCCTGGCCGACCGCCGGCATCCGCTCCATCCAGGGCGGCACGCACCGCGGTGACTACGCGACCGGCATCATGAGCCCGCTCGTCGCCGGCTACAAGTCGCAGGACGTCTGGGGCAAGCTGAAGAACCCGGCCGGCGACCCGGCCGCCGCCAAGGCGGTCCTGAAGAAGGCCGGCAAGCTCGGCACCAAGGTCGTCTACGCCTACCAGCAGGACCCGATCAACGCCAAGGTCAAGGTCGTCGTCGAGAACGCCCTCAAGGCGGCCGGCTTCGACGTCGTCACCAAGGGCATCGACTCCACCACCTGGTACGACCAGATCGGCAAGCTCGACAACGAGTTCGACATCTACTGGGGCGGCTGGTCCGCCGACTGGCCGACCGGTTACTCGGTCTTCCAGCCGCTGTTCGACAGCCACAACGTGGTGGACCAGGGCACCAACTACTGCCACCTGAAGAACCCGGACGTCGACGCGGCCATCAAGGCGGCCACGGCGGAGACGGACCAGGACAAGGCCAACGCCATGTGGGCCGCCCTGGACAAGCAGGTCACGGAGCTGGGTGCCTTCATCCCCGACGTCTACATGAAGCGCCTGTACCTCCACGGCTCGAAGCTCGGCAACGTCAAGATGGACCCGAACTTCGACGGCTGCATGCTCTACAAGATGTACGTCAAGGCCTGATCCACACCTGAGAGGTGGGGCGGCTCCGGCCGCCCCGCCCTCGGCTCGTCCACCGGGCCTCCGGTCATCCCGTCCCGGCCCGTTCCGCACGACGGCCCTCCCAGGAAAGCCAACCCCCATGCTTCGCTTCCTCGTCCGCCGGCTCCTCGGCGCCGTGGTCACGCTGCTGATCATCAGCGCGGTCACGTACATGCTCTTCTACGCGGTGCCGCGCGACCCTTCCCGGATCGCCTGCGGCAAGGTCTGCACCCCGGAGACGCTCGACGTGATCCGGCACAACATGGGGATCTCGGACCCGCTGCCGGTCCAGTACTGGCACTGGCTTGAGGCCATTTTCGTGGGCCGCGACTACCCCGGCTTCGGCCACTGCGACGCCCCCTGCCTGGGCTACTCGTTCATCAACCGCGAGCCCGTCCTCGCGACGGTGTGGGACCGCTTCCCGACCACCGCCTCCCTCGCCATCGGCTCCGCGGTCGTCTTCCTGATCTTCGGTATCGGCACCGGCATGCTCGCCGCGGTCAAGCAGGGCAAGCCGCTGGACAAGATCGCCAGCTCGGCCTCGCTGGTCGCCTCCTCGATGCAGATCTACTTCGTCGGCCCGGTCGCCCTGTACCTCCTCGTCTACCAGTCGCACCTGCTGGACCAGCCCTCCTACACCCCGTTCAGCGAGAATCCGGGTGCCTGGTTCACCGGCCTGCTCGTGCCCTGGCTGGTGCTGGCGCTCATCTGGACCGCCAACTACACCCGTATGACCCGCTCGCAGCTGGTCGAGACGCTCACCGAGGACTACGTCCGCACCGCCCGCGCCAAGGGCATGTCCCGGCGCAACGTCTTCTTCCGCTTCGCCTGGCGCGGCGCCATGGGCCCGATCGTCACCATCTTCGGCATCGACATGGGCGTGCTGCTCGGCGGCGCGATGATCACCGAGAAGACCTTCAGCCTCCAGGGCATCGGCCTGCTCGCCGTGAAGTCGGTGATCAACAACGACCTGCCGATGCTGCTCGGCGTCATGATCATCACGGCCTCCTTCGTGGTGATCGCCAACATCGTCGTCGACGCCTGCTACGCCCTGATCGACCCGCGGATCCGGCTCGCCTGACCCCGCCCTCCTCCGCCAGCTACCCCGCATCACCCCCCTCTGGAGCGTCCCCGTGACGAGCACCGATTCGCAGCCCTTCCTGTCCGTCAAGGACCTGAAGGTGCACTTCTCGACCGAGGACGGCGTCGTCAAGGCCGTCGACGGCCTCTCCTTCGACCTCGTACGCGGCAAGACGCTGGGCATCGTGGGTGAGTCGGGGTCCGGCAAGTCGGTCACCAACCTGGCCATCCTGGGCCTGCACAACCCGGACAGCACCGCGATCGACGGCTCCATCGAGCTGGACGGCGAGGAGCTGAACGGCGCCCCGGAGAAGAGGCTGGAGCACCTCCGCGGCAACAAGATGGCGATGATCTTCCAGGACGCCCTGGCCTCGCTGTCGCCGTACCACACC
Source organism: Streptomyces canarius (assembly GCF_014650735.1). Lineage (NCBI taxonomy): Bacteria > Bacillati > Actinomycetota > Actinomycetes > Kitasatosporales > Streptomycetaceae > Streptomyces > Streptomyces canarius. Next base: position 1,189 of record NZ_BMVN01000022.1, on the reverse strand, counting down.
ATCGGCACGCAGATCGGCGAGGTGTACCGCAAGCACACCGGCGCCTCCAAGGCCGAGTCGCGGGCGCGGGCCATCGAGATGCTGAAGCGCGTCGGCATCCCCCAGCCCGACCGCCGGGTGGACAGCTACCCGCACGAGTTCTCCGGCGGTATGCGCCAGCGCGCGATGATCGCCATGGCGCTGGTGTGCGACCCGGAGCTGCTGATCGCCGACGAGCCGACGACCGCGCTCGACGTGACCGTGCAGGCCCAGATCATGGACCTGCTCAAGGACCTCCAGCGGGAGTTCGGCACCGCGATCATCTTCATCACCCACGACCTGGGTGTGATCGCGGACATCGCCGACGACGTGCTGGTGATGTACGGCGGCCGGTGCGTGGAGCGCGGCCCGAAGGCGGAGGTGCTGCGCACCCCGCAGCACCCGTACACCTTCGGTCTGCTCGGCTCCATGCCGAGCCTGGACGGCCCGGTGGACGTGCCGCTCAACCCGATCCCCGGCTCGCCGCCGTCGCTGCTGAACCCGCCGACCGGTTGCCGCTTCCATCCGCGCTGTGCCTTCGCGGAGAAGGTCCCGGACGGCAGGTGCGCCAAGGAGCGCCCGCTGCTGGAGATCGTGGACGGTCGCGGCAGCGCCTGCCATCTGACGGACGAGCAGCGTCGCGAGTACCTCACCGACACGGCTGCCAAGGCCCACTGACGTACAAGAGACGGAATTCACCAATGAGCGACACCACTCCCCTCCTGGACGTCTCCGGGCTGACCAAGCACTTCCCGATCAAGGGCGGCTTCCCGATCCGGCGCACGGTCGGCGCGGTGCAGGCCGTCGACGGCCTGGACTTCCAGGTCGCCGAGGGCGAGAGCCTGGGCCTGGTCGGCGAGTCCGGCTGCGGCAAGTCGACCACCGGCCGGCTCATCACCCGCCTGCTGGAGCCCACGGCCGGCACGATCACCTACCGCGGTCAGGACATCAGCCACGCGAACCGCAAGCAACTCGCGCCGATCCGGTCCGAGATCCAGATGATCTTCCAGGACCCGTACGCCTCGCTGAACCCGCGGCACACGGTCGGCAAGATCATCTCCGGTCCGATGGAGATCAACGGCATCAACCCGCCCGGCGGCCGGGAGAAGCGGGTCCGCGAGCTGCTGGAGATCGTCGGTCTCAACCCCGAGCACTACAACCGCTTCCCGCA